>CAYJHT010000237.1:0-4366 GCA_964369615.1 uncultured Desulfovibrionaceae bacterium | reverse complement strand
AATGGGGGGTTTGGGGGGAAAGCTTTTTTTTCATAAAAAAAGTTTCCCCCCAAGAAAAAACTTAAAAAATAAAAAAAGCTTCCCCCCAAGAAAAAAACTTAAAAAATAAAAAAAGCTTCCCCCCCACAAGTATTTTCAAACTTTTACGGTTTGCCTAGAACAAGACGCATGTCCTTTGGTGCGGTGAGTGTGATGCTGCGCACGATCTCTTCTTTGGCTTTTGCGGGGATGCTTATTTGCCAGACAAGGGTTGCATCGGGGCCTTTTTTAGGTACGGGCTTGTCTGCATAGGTCACCTTCATGGCTTTGTCTTCGAGCTGTGTTTGGGGCTCTTCGACGCGGACGGTGACGGAGTCAGGACGCTGATTGCGTAGGACATATGTCCAATTCCATGTCCATGTTTGTTCCTTACTGATGATGCCGTGTTCAGCACTGCGGCGACTGTCGTCCTTTGTTTCAATGGTGACGAGTGGGTCAGGTCCAAAGGCAAGGAAGGCGCGACCTTGTGAGGGGCGGAAGAAGTTTTTTGCAACCATGACATTATCTAGGAGGAAGCTAGCCTCGCCTGCGGGCATGAAGGTGCCTTTGAGAGGGTGGTCAGCGCTGAGCCAGACGGTGCTGTTGCCGGAAGAGGGGCGGGCTAGGCGTGTGAGGGGTGCATTCCACGTATCATTTTGCAAGATGAGTTGATTTTCTCCTTCGGCAATCTTGGGAGCGCGCTCAAAGTGCCAGCGAGCGACACTGCTGCTCTCATCCCATGAGGGGGCAGGCATGTCGGCGCTTTCATTTTTTGTGAGCATCATTTGTGCGCGTGGTGCAACGTCAGCTGCGTAGGGGATATCTGCATTGCCACGTTGGCGAACAATCCACGGCTGAACGGGGCGCGGTCCGCGTTCGTTGCCTGTGCCAAGGACGAGGTCGAGTTGGATGTGGTGCCAGTCGAGGTCGCTGTTTTGAGTGATTTTTGCAGCGAGTTGTACGTCGATGGTATTGTTTTCTGTATTGGCGTTGAAGGTGTAGAGTGGTTCCCAACGCGCACCGGGCAGCATATAGGAATATTCTATAAGCATTTCCGTATATTCTGGCGCGTCTGCTTCTATTTCGATGACAAGTTGTTGACTCATGGGCACGCCGTCGCCAAAGCTTTCTGCGCGTTTACGTGCGTTTTCTATGTCTCTGCGTGTGCTTGAGATATGTGTCCCGAGTAGTGCTAAGGTGGGGCGCAATTTTTCTATAGCGGCTTGCGCATCTGCCACATTTGTATTGTAGAGGGGGGCGATAATGGCGGAATGCTGTGCTTCAAGGGCTGTGAGTGCGCCTTTGAGGGAGTCGTGCATGGATTCATAGGTGATGCGGTGTTTTTCTACACTGCCTTGAGGCTTGAAGGGAAGGACGCCTTCTGTTGCCCATGCAAGGATACGTCCTTGCGCTTTGCCGTCTTTGTGTGGCAGAGAAATTTGGATATCTTCTGCATGGCGAGGCAGGGGGAGGACGAGGACTTTGCGTCCGTCTACATAGCGAAGGCGGGTGAGGGCTTTTGCGAAGAGTTGACCATTTTGTTGATTTAAAATGGCTTTATATGGCATTGCGGGGATGCCGGCGGCGCTGTCGTCGGCATTGCGAATGAACGGTGTGCTTTGTGAGGGTGCGCCGGAACTTTGCGCGCCGGATGCGGCAGCAGTATCGGCTGCTGTTGCAAGTGTCGCCCATGCCAAGAGAATGAGGCAGAAGAGCGTAGAAATCATGCTTTTTTGCATTGTCATAATGATAAAATCCTTTAAAATATTTTTTTTCCGGATAAATAATGTGCAACGACACGTCCCTGCAAAGTTTTGTTTAAGAAGGGGGTGTTGCAACTTTTGGAATATACGGTGTCTGCATGTACCAGCCATTCATGGGAGGGGTCAAACAAAAAAAAGTCGGCCGGATCGTTAGGTGCAAAGGCATTGAAGGGCAGTTTGAAGATATTGGCCGGTCGCACGCACCACAAACGCTGTAAATCCGCCGGCGTTAAAACGCCTTCTTGCACTAATTGCCATGAAAGACTCACGGCAAGATCAAGCCCTGTGAAGCCGTTGGGGGCTTCATCAAGAGGGCAATCTTTTTCATGAGCGGCGTGGGGGGCGTGGTCGGTGACGAGTATGTCGATGGTGCCGTCCTTCACGGCGTCGCGAAGGGCTTGCCTGTCTTCGGGCGTGCGCAAAGGAGGATTGACCTTGGCATTGGTGCCATAGCCTTCGAGGGCGCTTTCATCAAGCAGGAGATAGTGAGGGCATGTTTCCGCTGTCACACGCACGCCGCGCTCCTTGCCCCAGCGGATGAGGTCTACGGCGCTTTTGCAAGATACATGCGCAATATGTACAGGCAATTGAAGATATTCTGCTAAAAGAATATCTCGCGCCACTTGCATGGATTCGCCTACGTGGGGCTGTCCTTTAACGCCGAGGCGTCCGCTCATGATGCCTTCATTCATATGTGCGCCGCGTGCGAGGGTAGCGTCTTCGCAGTGGTCAATGACAATCATATCAAGGTCGGCGGCGTATTCCATGACGCGCCGCAAAAGCTCTGTGCTCTCCATGGAGTGTCCGTCGTTGGAAAAAGCGACGCAACCGGCTTCTGCAAGCTCTGCAAGAGGCGCCATTTCCTTACCTAAGAGGCCTTTGGATGCGGCGCCTATGGGATAGACCGTGGGGCCGTAGGGAAAGGCCTGTTTTCCTTTATCGCGAATATATGTGGTGACGGCGGCATTATCGTTGACGGGGTCAGTATTTGCCATACAAAGGACGGCGCCAAAGCCGCCGTGGAGTGCGGCATTGAGGCCGGAGGCGACATCTTCTTTGTATTCATAACCGGGTTCACGCAGATGGACGTGCGCATCTATGAAGCTTGGAAAAAGGATAAGTCCGCTTGCATCGACGACATGTGCCTGTTCTGGAATGGGCTTGCCTGTGGGTACCATGGTGCGGATGCGCGCATCTTCTACGCAGACGTCAACCTGTGCGCCGAGATAATTGGCATTTTTTATGCAAAGTAGTGTCATGCTGTATCCTTCTTAGTTTTTGAGTGCTAAAAGATAAAGAATAGCCATGCGTGTTGAGACGCCGGCATTGACTTGATCAAGGACAAGACAGTGGGGCGCATCGGCTACGAGAGCCGATATTTCAAGGCCGCGATTCATGGGGCCTGGATGCAGAACTTTTGCGCCTTCATTTGCCATGGCGACATGTGCGGGAGTGAGGCAATATCTGCGTGAATATTCTGCCAATGAAGGCAAGAGTCCTGCGTGTTGGCGTTCGAGTTGGAGGCGCAGGCACATGATAGCATCTGCCCCTTGGACGGCCTTAGTGAGGTCATTGTAAATATCCACAGGCCATGTATGGATGCCTGCAGGCAGAAGTGTGCGCGGCGCACACACGCGCACGCGCACGCCTAGCATGGTCAACAAGAGTATATTTGAGCGTGCCACGCGACTATGGGCGACATCGCCAAGAACAAGCAGTGTTTTCCCTGCGAAATTTCGCAGCATATCGTCATTTTCCGGTTCTTGCCATGCTTGATAGAGGGAAAAACAATCCAAAAGGGCTTGTGTTGGGTGGGCGTGCCAGCCGTCGCCGCCATTAACGATGCCACAAGGCAAACGCTCTGCAAGATATTGCGCCGCCCCACTGCTCGTATGTCGGATGACAATAACATCCGGTCGCATAGCCTGCAAGGTGAGGCCGGTATCTTTCAGACTCTCACCCTTCGCAAGACTTGAGCCACTCTTGCCAAGAGCAAAGGTGTCAGCTGAAAGACGCTTACCTGCCATATCAAAGGATGTTTTTGTGCGTGTGCTGTCTTCTGCAAAAAAAAGGACAATACTTTTGCCTTTAAGTGTGGGCACCTTCTTCACGGGTCGCTGATTTATTTCTTGAAAGCTCTTTGCAAGCTCAAGGATATGGCAGACGTCCTTGGCTGAGAGTTGGCTTACATCCAACAAGTCTTTGTGTTGCCATGAGTATGCTGTTTCTTCCATATTTCTCACCTCATCCTTTTTTTGTAACAGGCTATTTCATGTGCGGATCTTGGACAAAAAAAATCCCTCTAATATAGAGGGAAAAAAATAACAATGCAAACAAGCGTTCGAAAAACAGTTCTGCGCAAAAATATGCGCACGAAGAAAACGGGTACAAAATCGTTTGCATGGATGTCCTCGCCATGTTGATGATTCACACATAGGGGCAGTATACGCACATTCACCTCCTCTGTAAAGATGAGAAAGAGAAGCATTCACAGCACACAGCATTCTCATTATGTTTTTTTGAAAGGGGTTTGCAGGATTTTTTTCTTGGGGGGAAACTTTTTTTTAGGAAAAAAAAAGCTTTCC
>CAYJHT010000236.1:0-4382 GCA_964369615.1 uncultured Desulfovibrionaceae bacterium | reverse complement strand
ATAATTATGAATGTTCAAACTGTCTCAGGAGTATTTGGCGAGCACTACTGAGAATGGTTCACACAACTAGAATGCCGTGCTAGTATGGTCATATTGCTTTTCCGCTTCGCGAATGTCGAAACGTGGAAAGGCATCAATGCAGCTGAGAGGAGACGAGAAAAAATTTTCGTGACAAATTACTTTGCTCGAAAAGTGTTGACGAACTTCGCGCCCAACAGACGTCGAAAATCTGATGATGCATGGATTGTCGGATGAGACTTGAAAAAAGAGGGTGGGGTACAATTTGAAAAACACCCCCTTCTTCCTCCACAAAAAAGAAAAAAACAGTTTTTAGATTTTAAAGGTACTTGGTAGAAAACTTTCAATTTACAATAGTACCGCAAGCGGTCTCAATTTGGCACACATGACACTCCATCTTTGTAGAGCATCACTTTTCATATTTGACATTCCCCCCTAAAAAAACTACTAACTAGGCGGCGCCACAAGAGAAGCCTTTTACATAGTGCGTGCTACAGGGGGCTTCATACAAGTCTTACTCTTTTTGAAAATCTACTTGAATAAGGAGTCAGTATGAAAAAAAACCATAAACAACGCCTGCTTGCGTTTCTTGGCACAGTGTGCTTTGGCATGATGTTTCTCACTCTCATCGCCCCTCATATGGCGCATGCAGAAGAAGATTTTATCAAAGTTTCCACATATGAAATGGAACTTGCAAGTATTCACAAGAGCAATCCTCCCTCGGTTGAACAAATCCTTATGGCGAAGGATTTATATTTTAAGACCTTTACTGATGCAGACTCCCCGGAGACTCGCGACGCCGCTTTTGCCGTTTTTTTTGAATTTTACTCAAAGATTGCAGAAAATGCCTATCAAGAACAAATGTTTTCAAATCTTCCCTATCAAGAAGGCCCTGAAATGGAAGAAGCGAAAAAATTGGCTGCAAAATATGGCTTACAATTACTCTCAGGTGAAGGTGATTATTATCCGGCTGCAGACTCAAGGCTTGTTTTTAAAATGTTTGAAAGCCATCTCTCGGATGCGTACAAGGCATATTTGATTCTTACCGACAAAACATCCAATCTCGTAAGTGATGCCGCCTTGACGGTTGATCATGAAGAGCTTCGTAAAATCATTCTTTTTGGCGATGCTATTTTGCAACGCTATCCCAACAGCGTGGTGCTGCCCTTAGTAAAGAAAGAAATTCACGATGTGTTCTATCTCTATTTTTTGGGTATGGACAATACACCTGTTTATAACTGGGACAATAAAGTGATCCTTCCCGAAGTGAGAAGTTCTTATGAGGCTTTTCTTAAAGAAAATAAGAACTCAAGCTATTATTCTCTTATGAAGTCAACCTATGACCTCATAAAGAAAAACCACTTTACTTATACCAATAAATTTAGAGACAAGCTTGTTGATAAATTACGCAAGGACGGTGTTCTTTAATCCGACTTTGTTCACATGTAGAAGATATAAGTACACGTTATTTTAATTGATTTTTTTGAAAGGGAGTTTGAGGAAAGCTTTTTTTATTTTTTTTCTTGGGGGAAACTTTTTTTTAGGAAAAAAAAAGCTTTCCCCCCAAACCCCCCTTCAAAAAAAACCATCTGTTTAGCTAAACAATCGGCGCTGTTGTATGGATAACACGAAATATATTTTAGATACTACCTTAAATTAACATATTTTATTGAACACCTCTTTTTCTTCATTCACTGAACAGCAAGGCTTTCAGAAAAGCGCTTTATTTTATATAAATCGAATTAATTCAAAGAGCTTTCTGCGCGGTGTGACGGAAATGCGATAGAACTGATTTTGAGGGATATATATGTAGGGAATGTCTTCCGGTCTTTGATGGAGGAAGAGCGAGAGCACTACACGATTGACGGCCTGATGCCCGACAATAAGCAAGGGGGCATCGCCGGCAAGAAAGAGCGCGCGCTGGATGCCGCGACGCACGCGATTGCGGAGCATGTCGTAGCTCTCCCCTTCAGGATAGGTGAAGTTGTATTTATCTGCATGTCGCGCTTGGGATATATGGGGCATAGTGTTGCGTATGTCCTCATAGAGCATGTTTTCACATGTCCCCGCCCAGATTTCGTC
Organism: uncultured Desulfovibrionaceae bacterium; assembly: GCA_964369615.1. Lineage (GTDB taxonomy): Bacteria > Desulfobacterota > Desulfovibrionia > Desulfovibrionales > Desulfovibrionaceae > CAYJAD01. Next base: position 2,282 of record CAYJHT010000236.1, on the reverse strand, counting down.
AAATTCTGCCAAGGCATGGTGCGCATGATTGCGCCCCTTACGCAAGGGAGCCGCCATTTGATACGAGCGCTTGCGCGTCGATGTAAATATCCACGGGATATGCGTTTCTTTTAAATGACGCGCGAGGGCGTAGGCTTGTGTGAGTCCCTTGTCTGTAAGGTCGGGGTCACCGCCGATGCGTCCTTCGAGGTTGAAGTGTGTTTGACCGTGTCGCACAAGGTAGAGGTTGCGCACCCATGTGGAGACGACAACATCGCGAATGGCAGAATAATGAGGGGAGCCGTCGCAGGGGCTTTCTTGAAGGATGCGGTTGGCGGCAGCGTCAACGCGCATCCAATAACGCTCGCCTACGTCGCCGATACCCACAGGAGTGTAGCGCTCTTCATAATAGGCAATGCGTGAATAGAAGCTTTGTAAGGCTACCCGATCCGGCATATTTTGAAATTCTGCCAGTTGACACTTGCTTTCAACAAATACCTCAAGAAGCGCATTGTCTTCGTTGATGCATTCAATAAAAAGGACGGGGTGATCTGTGAGTCGTTCAAGGATGATGCGACGGCGTTCGCGCCCCACATTTGTGGCATCCAGAATAGCCACGGCGCCACCTTGCATGAGGAAGGCTTTGGCCTTATCCATGTTGAGCTCGGCGATTTTCTGACGCGTCTCCTGTCCCTTCACATTATCAGTGGCGAAAAAGTCTGCTGCTGTCGACTCTGCTCCCATAAGTTCACGACGCGTTTCGCCATTATTAAAAATAGCGACTTCCGTTCCTTCGTCGTGCAATGCCTCGCAAATACGCCGCGCAAGAGTGCTCTTGCCGCGGGCGGGCAAGCCCACCATAACCACATACAATTTACGCATAAGCTATCCTTATGGAGTTACAATAAGACGTAAGAAGCGGTTTTTCCCCAATCGGATATCGTAGGTGCCCGGTGCAAGGGGTGTCTGTGCGTCTTCACAGCGCGCGCCATTGACATGGAAAGAGCCTTGTTTGATGAGTCTGCGCGCATCGCCGCGAGATTTGACGAGGCCTGCTGCTTCAAAAAAGGCTATGGGGGCGCTGTCATCGCCGTGGGCGCAGGTGAGTTCTTGTGTATCTTCGGGCATAGCGCCGCTTGCAAAGACGGCATTAAAGCCTTGGCGTGCTTCCTTGGCGGCGGTTTCGGAATGATAGCGTGTGACCATTTCTTCGGCGAGGTTTTCCTTAGCGGCTTTTGGGTGCAGGCTCCCTTGGGCGACATTTTCCTTGATGCGTGCGATATCTTCAAGGCTTTTGCTTGAAAGCAGTTCGTAGAAGCGCCACATGAGGTCGTCGGAAATGGACATGACTTTGCCAAAGATATCCTTGGGGCTTTCGTCGATGCCGATATAGTTTCCGTAGGATTTGCTCATTTTGCGCACGCCGTCGGTGCCTTCAAGGAGGGGCATGGTGATAATGCATTGCGGTTCGATGCCGTATTGGCTTTGGAGGTGCCGCCCGACGAGGAGGTTGAACTTTTGGTCGGTGCCGCCCATTTCTACATCTGATTTGAGCGCGACGGAATCGTAGCCTTGACAGAGTGGGTAGAGAAATTCATGAATGGAGATGGGGCGTTGTTCGCGATAGCGTTTTTCGAAGTCATCGCGTTCGAGCATGCGTGCGACCGTATAGCGAGAGGCGAGGCGGATAAAGTCTGCGGCGCCCATGGCGTCGAGCCATCTTGAGTTGAAGTCAACGGTGGTTTTTTCCGCATCGAGGATTTTGAAGACTTGTTTTTTGTATGTTTCTGCATTAGTGAGGACTTGTTCCTTTGTGAGGGGCGGGCGTGTTTCTGAGCGTCCGGAGGGGTCGCCGATAAGGCCGGTAAAATCGCCGATAAGAAAGACGATATTATGCCCGAGTTCTTGGAAGTGTCGCATTTTGTGCATGACAACGGTGTGTCCGAGGTGCAGATCCGGTGCGGTGGGGTCAAAGCCTACCTTAATGGTGAGGGGCTTTGCGCGGGCAATTTTTTTCCGCAGTTCTTGCTCGTCAATAAGTTCAGCAACGCCGCGTTTTATATGGGCAATTTGCGCATCGACCTCTGTGGAAAGCATTTGTTGTGATGATGTTTCTTGTGACATAAAATCCTCTTTGAAATAACTTGTAAGATGGCAGGGAGTTTTACAGTTTCAGTGTATGCTGTCAATGAAATGTTATGGGGAGAACCTTTTTCTTAATGAGTTTTTGTTGTTTTAAAAGACTTGTGGGGGGAAACTTTTTTCTTAATGAGTTTTTGTTGTTTTGAAAGACTTGTGGGGGG
>CAYJHT010000235.1:0-4402 GCA_964369615.1 uncultured Desulfovibrionaceae bacterium | reverse complement strand
TTTTAGGAAAAAAAAGTTTTCCCCCAAACCCCCTTTCAAAAAAACCACCTGTTTAACTAGATAGTTGGCGCTTTCTGATGAAAAAAAGCCACGCGTTTTTCTAAAAGTTTTTCTGCACTCTCAAGCGATAACTGTGAACCTTCAAACGCTCTCAGGAGTATTTGGCGCGCACGACTGAGATAGGTTGACAGGCACAAAAAAATGGCTCACTACACTTTCTGTAATGAGCCATTTTTATTGTAAATTTATGGGGAGAATGATGGGGTTTGAACCCACGGCCACCTGGGCCACAACCAGGTGCTCTACCAACTGAGCTACATCCTCCACAAGGAAGATATCTACACACTCATGCTTACTTTGGCAAGCATTATTTTTTAATCTTTGTAATTTTTTTTATTAGTCCATAAAAGTAGATGATATTATTACTTTTATCTTTCTAAGCGGAACATAAAAAAAGGTGGAGCATGTCCACCTTTTTTTATGTTATAGAAAAGCTTTTATGCTTTGCCTTCCTTTTCTTCAGCAAGGAAATGCTTAACAGTTGCAAACACCACAGGACTTAAGCACAAAATAGCCACCAAGTTGGGAATAGCCATACACGCATTGAGCGTATCAGACAAGAGCCACACTGTGTCAAGCTTGGCAACTGCGCCAAGAGGCACAACCAAGGTAAAGACAAGGCGGAAAGGCTTAAGAGCCTTATCACCAAAGAGGTAAATCATGCAACGCTCACTGTAAACGCACCAGCCAAGGATGGTGGTGAAAGCAAAGAGGCACAAAGCGATCGTAACAATATAACCGCCAAAGCCTACAGGCAGGACACCATTTAAGACAGTGTTAAATGCCGCAGAGGTTAAAGCTGCACCGTTCACACCGTTGGTAGGATCAAGGATGCCAGAAGCAAGGATGGCAAAGCCTGTCATGGAGCAGATGATGATGGTATCAATAAAGGTACCAAGCATAGCAACGAGCGCTTGGTTTACAGGATTGCGCACAGTAGCTGTAGCGTGAGCGATGGGCGCACTGCCAAGGCCTGCTTCGTTGGAGAACACACCACGTGCCACACCGTAACGAATGGTCATCCAGATAGAGGCGCCAAAAGCTGCGGAAGGTGAGAATGCTTCGTTGATGATAGTCATGAAGACTGTGGGAATAACGTCAATCTTGATGATGATAACAGCAAGAGATGCGATGATATAAAACACAGCCATGGTCGGAACGATTTTACCAGCTACAGCACCGATGCGCTGTACGCCACCAACGAGCACAGCGCCCACGAGAACGAACAAGATGCCCGCAGTAATCATAGGATCAACGCCAAAGTTTGCGGAAACAGCACCGGCGATGGAATTTGTTTGTGTCATATTGCCGATACCAAAGCCAGCGATAGAACCGAAAATGGCGAAAAGTGCGCCAAACCATGCCCATTTCTTGCCAAGGCCATTCTTGATGTAATACATGGGGCCGCCCACAACGTTGCCGTCGGGGGTGACTTCGCGATATTTTACAGCCAAGAGTGTTTCAGAGAACTTTGTGGCCATACCAAGCATGGCTGTGCACCACATCCAGAACAGAGCGCCCGGACCACCTACAAAGATAGCCGTAGCAACGCCTGCAATATTACCGGTACCTACAGTAGCGGCAAGAGCCGTCATAAGCGCGTTAAAGGGGGAAAGTTCGCCTTCAACGCCCTCGCGGGTCTTTCTTCCCTTCCAAAGCTTTTTGAAACCTTGCGGGATACGTCTGAATGTCAAAAATCGAAGACCAAGAGTCATGAAGAGACCAGTGCCAAGCAAAAGAATAAGCATGACAGGTCCCCAAACGAAGCTGTTAATGGGGTTGAGGATGTTTGTTACCATTTGAATAAACGCGTCCATGTGTTCTCCTTCTTCCGATTAAGTGTGGTAAAACAAATGCTTTAAAAAAACTCGACGACCCCTTATTGTATACATTTCTTTCATAAAAAGAAACACTTTTGTATATATTCTTTTTCATTCAGCTAACTCGTTGAAAACAAAAAGAATTATTGCGTAAAATTCAGCTTGTTATTTTTTTCATTATATTGTATCAGTGTCGTTTTTCGTAAAATAACCTAAAAATTTTCTTTGAAAGAACCGAGAAAATTCATGAGGCTCTCCGGTAGCTTGACAGCACCCTCTCATATGCCTTGTAAAAAAACTGTGAACCCTTGCAAAATAAAAGGGCGTCTCACGCCTGTTCTCCCACAATATGCGGACGTACTTGGCAACGGACACGCATATCCTTTCCGCTGCGTCCATTTGTATCAAGAATGGAAAAACATTGCGCTTCTATAATATCAATCATGCTGCTCGTATCATTTAAATGCTGTTGCAGAGCAGTGACAGCGTACGCACAGGCAGCGTCCAACGATGCAGGCAGAGCGTGTCGCACCTCGTTATTAGCACGGGCGGGGGTGAAGCGTTCTATTTTTTGGATGGTGTCCACAAATAATTCAAGATGCGCCGTAGGTGTTGTAAGGGCAGCACCAAGACCGTTCATGACAGAGGCATGCTGCGGTACAGAGAGTGTCACTTTGAGGCTTTGTGCAAGTTTTGCCGTCAAGGCTTCTTGCATAATGTGCGCGGGCGCTCCCACGACAAATATGTGGTGCGGTGTGATGACATGATGTTCCAGAAGTTGCGCCAGTGTATAGACAGGCTGTGCGTTAAGCCTTGCCAATAAGGTGACAATGCCGTCATATATACGTTGACATGCGATTTCTATGACTTTGTATGCCAATGTGTGCACGTCCATAGAATGTACTTGCGCTAATTCCGCCATAGCTGTAATGCTTTTTTGTCGTGTTATCGCACTTATTGAGTGTGTCTCATGCAAGACTAAGAGCGCGTCGAGGAGCGTTGCTTTTGCACCGCCAAAGGCGACAGCAGACCCTTCCCTATGCGGGCCTACGCAAATGTTTTCTTTATTAACAGTCACGACAGAATCGCCCCCTATGGGCAAGGAGAGGTTTGCAATGGCGCGAATATGAGTTTTGCGTTCTTGTCCTTGAAACATGAGTTGCATGCCGTCGCGCTCAAGGACGGGGACGCCACCTACAAAAACGGCTATGTCTGTTGTGGTGCCACCTATATCAAGCAGAATAACATCCTCCTTTGCGTGAGATGCGCGCAGAGGCTTCTGTGATTTATTGGTATCATGCGTGCATAATCCGCCTTGCTGACTTCTTGATGCCATAAGCCCCATAACACTTGCCGCAGGACCAGAAAGAAGGGCGTTTACAGGCGTTTTGCGTGCTTCATCGATAGGCATAGAACCGCCATCAGCCTTGAGTAAATAAAGAGGAGCAGCAATATGCATATTTTGCAAGGTGTTTTCAACAGCGGTCAAAAAGGTATAGACGACATCGCAGACAGCTGCGTTAAACCATGCGCTGGCAACGCGTCGCGGAAAATTGAGTAAACCCGACATCTCGTGTCCGCAGCTAATATGTACTGGACACTCAAGAGTATCTTTAATAATCGTCGCAATAGTCACTTCATGTGCTGTATTTCGGGGTGAAAATTTGCCCACAACGGCAAAGTGGCGTAATCCTTGTGCGTACCATCTCTGTGCTGTGTTTTGGACAATTTGCGTATTGAGGGGCATAATTTCTTGACCCCGATGGTCAAGGCAGCCGTCTACCAGCACGACATGTTCACCAAGGGCGGCGTATGAAGGATGTATGCCGGGACCTGCTGTTAGAAATAGTCCGACAGGAGGCAGGGCATTTTGTACAAGAGCATTGATACCGAGTGTTGTGCCAAGTGTGATACGCTGTGCGTGGTGCAAGGACATGCCCTGCTCTTGCATACTTTTTTCTAATGTACAAAGAGCTTCTTGTACAGATACAGGCAAATTTTCGTGTTGCGTGGGCACTTTGACCATGGCACGTACCGTACCATCCTCTATGGCAACTGCGTCAGTATGCGTGCCGCCAGTGTCAATCCCGATATAAAGAGCCTTTTTCCTTTCCATTATGCACCACCCTGTTGCAAGCTTTTCAAGGAACGCAGTATATACAATGAAACGCTTTCTGTATACTGCAATAAGAGGCTTCTCATTAAAAAACAGCACCTACCTCGTGTTTTGTTTTTCCTAAAATTTATTTTTATTTTCCTGAAAAACTTGTGGGGGGAAACTTTTTTTGGGAAAAAAAGCTTTCCCCCCACAGCTCTGCTCTCTGTATCCGTAAGGCTCGTTCCTCGCCGAACGGCTATGCCTTCGGCACCCTTCGGGCAGGTCCCCCCTTCAAAAAAACCAATTGTTTAGCTAGACAATCGGCGCTCTCGAATGAAAAAGAAAAAGAAAAAGAAAAAGAAAAAGTTTTTTTGTATTTTTATGTAAAAAACCTGTTTGACATCTTCAAAAGAGTGGTAAAATG
>CAYJHT010000234.1:0-4410 GCA_964369615.1 uncultured Desulfovibrionaceae bacterium | reverse complement strand
TGAGCTTGGTGTCCGGTAATGCCAGCATCACGACTGACGATACTATCATCGTCCAAGGAAATATGACAGGCGGTGCGATCTACGGCGATGTGAGCTTGGTGTCCGGTAATGCCAGCATCACGACTGACGATACTATCATCGTCCAAGGAAATATGACAGGCGGTGCGATCTACGGCGATGTGAGCTTGGTGTCCGGTAATGCCAGCATCACGACTGACGATACTATCATCGTCCAAGGAAATATGACAGGCGGTGCGATCTACGGCGATGTGAGCTTGGTGTCCGGTAATGCCAGCATCACGACTGACGATACTATCATCGTCCAAGGAAATATGACAGGCGGTGCGATCTACGGCGATGTGAGCTTGGTGTCCGGTAATGCCAGCATCACGACTGACGATACTATCATCGTCCACGGTCATATGGAAGATGTGCAAATTTACGGCGATGCGTTAAGTATATCCGGCAACGCCAAAGTCTCGGGCAATGATACCATCACCGTCAGAGGAAATATGGCAGGCGGTGCGATCTACGGCGATGCGAACGTTGCGGGCGACACTGCCAACGTCTCAGGCGATGATATTATCACCGTCAATTCCATGAGCGGCGGCCACATTTACGGCGATGTGGAGACTATAAACACCACAGGCACGGTCACTGGCAATGACAGCATCATCATCAAGGGGCTCATGTCCAATGGCTATATCGACGCAGGTGTCGGCGATGATATGATTGTCATTGGCGCGGTGAATAATGGCATGACAGGCGGCAGCATCGTAGGCGGCGCAGGTAATGACAATATTACTGTTTTTATAGGTGATGCGGACACGGGCGATATCATCATCGACGCCACTGGCATGACAGCCACAGGTGAGGCACTGCGTATATTCGACCAAAGCACGAAGGGCGGCACGGCCACCAATGTCACCATCAAAGGACTTAACGAGGACACAAACTATGCCGATAAGACATTCATGGTGGATAATGTAGATATTACCTCTGCCCTAGAAGCGGCGCTTGATGCTTCAAGTACATCCTATTCTTACGGCAGTAATTTAATTATTCATTTCAGCTAAGTTGTTTTTTCTGTAAAGGCTTGCGGGGGGAAAACTTTTTTTAGGAAAAAAAGTTTTCCCCCCACAGCTCTGCTCTCTGTATCCCTAAGGCTCGTTCCTCGCCTAAGGGCTATGCCTTCGGCACCCTTCGGGCAGGTTCCCCTTTCAAAAAAACCAATTGTTTAACATGAAAAAACAGCTTTCGAATGATACTTTTGTTCATATGATCACTCGCGATTTTGAGAGTTTATTACTGCTATTTCAATGTTGACAACTGTAGTCCTAGACGCTGTTGTCAAATGCGCCTTTTCGGTTATGTATGTCTATATACACGCCCGAAAAACAAATTCATATTCCTTGATATAACACGAAAATTCGCTATTTGACGATAGCGTCTAGCTAAACAGATGGTTTTTTTTGAAGGGGGGTTTGGGGGAAAGCTTTTTTTTTCCCAAAAAAAAGTTTCCCCCCAAGAAAAAAGGTCTTCCTCAAAGCACTTTCAAAAAAACAAAATGAGAGTGCCTCGAGCCTTTATGAGCCTGTTTGAATTTGTTGCAATTTTGGCAGACTTTTTACAAATTGCAAAGCCATACGCAATTGATTGTCGCGCGCAAGTTGTTCGGCAACTTCGTCTTCTTCTTTCTTGGCCTTTTCAGAGGCTGTGCCTTCTTGCTTACTGTTTTGCGCTTTTTCTTCAGCACTTTCTAAGTGTCTTTGCAAGTCCTTTTCACGCACGATGTTTCGCTGACCATTTTGCTTGTCAGAAGGTTGCTCGAAAGGAATTTCAAGGTCTGGTTTAATGCCTTCTGCTTGAATGGAACTGCCATTTGGTGTGTAGTATAAGGCCACCGTGATTTTGAGTCCGGAACCGTCGGCAAGGGGGATTATGTTTTGTACAGAACCTTTACCAAATGTCCGTTCGCCCAAGATAATTGCACGCTTATGATCACGCAAGGCGCCTGCGACAATTTCAGACGCTGACGCAGAGCCCGCATTGACAAGCACAACAAGGGGTACAAGCACGTCGCCTTGTTGTTTTTTGGCAGAATATTCACGTAAAGACTTGTCATTGCGTCCGCGGATGGAGACAATGGTGCCCTTTTCTAAGAATGTGTCGGAAACGCTGACAGCTTCATCTACAAGACCGCCGGGATTATTGCGCATATCAAGGACAATGCCCTTCACACCTGCTTTTTCGGCCTTTTCTAATGCGTCGTGTAATTCGTCTGTTGTACGTTCAGAAAAGCGTGTGATGCGTACCCAGTGATAGCCTTCTTCGAGTTCCTTTATCTTGACGCTGATAAGCGGAATAGAATCACGGGTGATGCGTATTGTTTCCGGTGCTGTGGCATTTGGATGTAAAATGCTCAGTTCCACCTCTGTGCCACGTGGGCCACGGATTTTTGAAACAACTTCTTGCAAGGATAATTCTTGCGTGAGTACACCATCAATGCTGAGGATAATATCACCGGGTTGTAATCCTGCGCGGAAGGCCGGTGTATCCTCGATGGGTGATACAACTTTCACTTGTCCATTTTCCGACGAAATCTCTATGCCCACACCTGAAAATTCACCGGATGTGGTTTCTTGCATTTTTTCGTACTCTTCAGGGTTCATGAAGGTTGAGTGGGGGTCTAAGCCTTCGAGCATGCCCTTTATGGCGCCGTCAAGAAGCTCTTTGCGTGACGCCTCTTCGACATAATGGCGTTCAACAAGTTCTAAAACGCGACTAAATCGCTTAAGGGATTCATATTTACTTTCTTCTGCTAGCACCGGTTGTGCAAAAGTACAAAGCCCCAAACAGCCTAATGGCAGCAGTGTTCGAAAAAATAGCGAGCGCATACGCGTCCTCCCATGAGGTATAAATTGAATGGGGAGTGTAAGGCACTTTATAAAAAAGTGCAAGAAGTGCTCTGTGAGTCGAATGCGCATGTGCTCTGCATTTAACTATTTAATTATGTTAAGATATTGCACATTCCTTTTTCTGATACCCTTATGAATTATTCAAAAAAATTATCGCACTCTTGACAAGGTCGACGCTTTTCATGTACCAAAAATTCACAAGAAGGAGATTCCATGAATATCATAGAAAAAATTGACGCCTTTTTTTTGCCGAGCATTACCCTTGTGGGCGCCGGCTCTGTAAAAAGGGTGCCAAAAAAGATTCGCGATTTAAATGCGCATAAACCCTTAATTGTCACAGATAAAGGCATCGTAAAGACTGGCATTTTACAACAATTAACACAGATACTTGATGATGTTCATATGCCCTATGCCATCTATGACGGCACCGTCCCAAATCCCACAGATCACAATGTGATAGAGGGAGTACAGATATATTTAAAGGAAGGCTGCGACAGCCTCATCACACTTGGGGGCGGTTCAGCGCATGACTGCGGAAAGGGTGTCGGTCTTGTGGTCAGTAATGGGGGCAATATTCACGAATATGAAGGCCTTAATAAGGCTAAGTTAGACTTGCCTCCCTACATTGCTGTCAACACAACAGCAGGCACAGCATCAGAAATTACACGGTTTTGCATCATTACCGATACGCAAAACAAAGTAAAAATGAGCATTATAGACTGGCGCCTTACGCCTAATGTGGCTATAAACGACCCCGTTCTCATGCTTGGCATGCCTATTTCACTCACCGCTGCCACAGGTATGGACGCTCTCACCCACGCTGTAGAAGCTTATGTCTCTACGGACGCCACACCAATCACAGACGCATGCGCCGAAAAGGCACTTGTCCTTATGGCGACACATTTGCGTGAAGCTGTCACCCATGGCGCAAATGTGGCGGCGCGCGAAGGCATGTGTTATGCACAGTATCTTGCCGGAATGGCTTTCAATAATGCCGGACTTGGTCATGTACACGCTATGGCGCATCAGCTTGGAGGTATGTATGACTTACCACATGGTGAGTGCAATGCCATACTGCTTCCCCATGTAGCCCAATACAATCTTGTGGCAACGCCGCAAAAATTTGCTACAATGGCGCAGCTTTTAGGACGTGATACACAAGGACGAAGCACAGAAGAAGCGGCAAATATGTGCATTGACGCAATCCGAGCACTGTCGGCATATGTGGGTATTCCTCACAGCATAAGCGCCCTTGCACAAAGATATGGCAAGACAGTTGACAGGAAAGATATTCCCCTCATGGTCGAACACGCACAACATGATGCGTGCGGCCTGACAAATCCTCGAAAAATGAGTGATGAGGCAGTGGCTATGCTCTATGAAGCTGCTTTTTAAGTTTTTTTCTTGGGGGGGGGAAACTTTTTTGAGAGTGTTGATAAATATATAGAACATCCTTAGACTGTCGTAAATGAAACGCACAGGAGGATGACAA
>CAYJHT010000233.1:0-4413 GCA_964369615.1 uncultured Desulfovibrionaceae bacterium | reverse complement strand
CATTTTATCACCAAGAAGGCATTCTTGCAATGCTTCGTCTATGTCCTTATAGTGAAAACGAAAGCCTAAAGCTTCTAAGGCATTTGGCAAAGCTTTTTGTCCGTTGAGTATAAGCTCTTCGCCCATATCTCCCAATGCAAGCCGTACGACAGGGGCAGGGACGCGCATAAATGCGGGTTTGTTTAATGCATGCGATATGCTTCGTGTAAGGGCGCGCGCGCTTACGGGGTGCGGGGCGCATACATTAAATGCGCCGCTTTCTTTTGTGTTTAGTGTTAGAAAATAGAGTGCTTGCGCCACATCATGCACGTGCACCCAGCTGAAGGGTTGTTTGCCGGAGCCGAGTGTTCCCCCCATGTAATAGTGAAAAGCCTTGTTCATTGAGGATAAAAAACCTGCTACTTTGCGTTTACTTGCGTGTTTATTGGCGTATCGCCCAAGAACAGGAGCAAAGCGCGTGATGCATGTGCGTATGCCATATGTTTCGAGTGGCTTTATTGTATTTTCCCATGACTTGCACACATGCGCTAAGAAGCCATGTCCGTTTGGGGTTGTTTCGGTGCAAAATGGTGCTGTATGAATGTTGTCCCATAAACCGTAATAGCCACAAGCTGATGCTTGGATGAGTGTATGCGGTTTTTTTTCTCCTGTGTCATGCAGTTCTTGCGCAACTGCCACGATAGCTTCACTGGCATATACGCGGCTTTGTTCGATGCTTTGTTTGTATGCGGCGCTCCACATTTTCTTGCCGATATTTTCGCCTACAAGATTAATGACGGCATCAGCTTGCAAGAAAAGAGCTTTGAGCAATTGTTTGTCGTATCCATCCCAAAGAGCGAGACGGGCTTCGTTCTGTGTTTGAAGTTGTAGTGTTTTTGTGCCTGTACGCGATGTACATGTCACTTCATGCCCTTCGTGTAAAAACGTTTCTGCTATATGTCCGCCTAAAAATCCACTGCCGCCTAAAATAAGTATATGCATGATAGTTCCTTGTATGTTTTTTTATCAAACAGTTTATAATGTTTTGTTCTCTCTAGTGTTTTGTTTTTTTAGCCATGACAAAGCACGAGAGGTCTGTTTTTTTGAATTATAACATAACTGTGTATTTTGTCATCCTATAAAAAAGTTTTAAAGAAAGAAACATGCAAGCTGGGGGAGGGGAAACCTTTTCTGAAGAAAAGGTTCTCCCCCTCCCCCTTCCAAAAAACTTTACTTGTGACAGCATCTTATGCTTCATACGACACTTTGTGGTCACACGGAAGATTTTTTGAGTGCTTGCTTTGAAAATTATAGAATGTACAATGTGTACCGAGGAAGTGAGCTTGATTTTTGCATCTAAATACATGTAATAAATGTATTTTTACTATGTACATACAGACATTTGCTGAAAAATGCGAGCTAAATATATTCTTTCGCATTTTACCACGCTTTTGAAGATGTCAAACAGGTTTTTTTAGATAAAAATACAAAACATCTTTTTCATTCGAGAGGGCCGATTGTCTAGCTAAACAATTGGTTTTTTTGAAGGGGGGGGTGGGGGGAAACTTTTTTTTCCCAAAAAAAGTTTCCCCCCAAGTGGTTTTCAAAAACACGAAATTAGAATGCCGTGGACGTACTACCGATGTACGGAGGTAATTTTTGACACTGTTCAAAGTGCATGATAGACGTTTTGAGCAGATTGATTCGTGTTATTCTCATTTGCGGCGGTAAAGTGGTATGTGGTGGATGACATTAGTGGCTGTTTCTGAGTAAAAGTTTTCCCCAAAAGTATTTCAAAAAACCAAGTTAGAGTGACGTGCGAGCTACGTGACAGAGGGGTGATTATGGGTAAGCCTATTCTTGTTTTACAGATGCAGCGTATGGGTGATTTGATTTTGACTTTTCCCTTGTTATCTATGCTTTATAAGCGGTATCCGGATAATCCTGTCTGGACGGTGGCGGAGCCGCAATTTTTTAAGGATTTGATGCCTCTTGCGCCGTATACGACATTTTTTCCGCCGCAGGCGGCAAAGGATCTTGCAAGTCGCGAGTACCTTTCGGTCATCAATTTGAGTCATCGTAGGAGTGCGGCTCTTTTGGCGGGTAGTGTGGATAGTGAACAGTATTTTGGTGCTTATATTCGTGATGGGGTGCATCGTATTGCGGGTAGCTGGGCTTTGTATCGTGCGAGTATTGTACAGAATAACAGATATAATCTTTTTCATTGGAGTGATTTACAGATATTAGATCATTCGCCTGCGAGTGCTTCTCAGATATTTCCTATGCAGGGGAAGGATGTGTGTTTTTCAATGGGGGAGAAGGTGGGTATTTTTGTGGGTGCGAGCGAGGTAGAGAAGCGCCCGTCGCCTGCATTTTATGCTCAAATTGCTGTATTACTTATGCGTAAGGGTTTGCGTCCTGTTTTTTTTGGTGGGCCGGATGATGTTGCCTTGGGGCTTGAGGCGGAGCGTCTTGCTGGTATTCATGGGACGTCTATGTGCGGTAAGATGAGTTTGACGCAACTTGCGACAGTGATGCGAGATTTATCTTTATTGATTACAGCGGACACAGGGCCCATGCATCTTGCGGCATGGTTGCGGGTACCTATTTTGAATATTTCACTTGGCCCTGTCAATCCGTGGGAGACGGGGCCGTCTTTTTCTGGGCATTATGTTGTGCAAGCTGCGAGGTCTTGTGCGGGGTGTTGGCAGGCGTGCGAGAAGCCGGAGCGTTGTAGAGGGAAGTTATCGGCGCAGCGCATAGCCCTTTTTGCGCACACTCTTTTGAAGCGCTCTGAGTCTTTGTCGCGATTGCGTATGTCAGGTCACAGGGTTTTTGCTACTGGACGTGACGGGCGGGGTTTGTATACTCTTTTGCCGCAGAATTGTGACACAAGGCCTTCTGTGCGACATTTACTTGCGGAGTTTTGGCGAGATTGGTTTTGGTTTCGTTTGCATGATGGGGGCGCTGTTCCGTGCGAGAGTGTGCGAGTTTTGTATGAATGTGCGCCGCGTGTTATGGAGAAATTTCAGATGGCTGTATTGCGTTGGGGAAGGAATGTGCGTGGTCATATTGTGCAGATGCGTAAGGGGGGTGAGCGTGCTTTACCTGCGAGTTTTTGGCAGGATATTCCGAATTTTCTTCGCCCATTTAGCGGTTATATTGATATTTTTTTGCAAAATGAGCTTCACAGCCATGAAGCATGGGAGAAGGTTCTTTATGAGATGGAGCTTCTTGTCACAACATTACGCCCATAATATTGTATGGCGCTTTGTGATGGTGAAAGTTTCGCGTGCATGTTGTATGCAAAATGTGGGAAGCGGCGTATAGTGGGTGTTGCCAGCGCGTGCGCTTGTGTATATAGTGTTTAAGTTGTGTGTTTGATGTTTCCAAGAATTTTTCTTGTTTTCTTCTTTATCTCTGTGAGGCTTTTATGTCAGATGTAACAACAAATTTTTTGAGTGAAGATGATAATAATAGTGACGCGTTACAAATAAGTGTTGCAGTCTTTATGCAGGGTGCGAAGCGGCACTGTGATGTAGCTTTTGCTTTGGCAAGCCCCCACAATAAGTGTCCGACTGATTTGTGGACATGGCATGCCTTGTATGCAAGTCTTTGGAGTAATATAAAGTCACTGCCAACGGTTATTGAAGGGACGACGATGCTTGGCGCGCCTGATTTTATGCGCGTTGAGGCTGTGCAGCTTCTTTTGGCTGCGGGGCGTTATGAGCAGGCTGCTGCTGCGGCGGCTATGCTTGCGCCTACAGCGCCTTGCTGTCTTGATTTGCATGAGATTATGGCGACGTCTCTAGCGCACCTTGGCACGCCTTTTTCAGATGCGCTTGCAGTGCTTGAGCAACATGTTTTGGCCTTTGTGACGCGCTTTGAGGGAATAGAGTCGTTGTTGTTTGCCGACGGCACGCCTTTTGCGACAGCAACAACATTGAGCTGGCTTGAGAGCCTGCGAATGGCTGCTGCTGCGAAGGGCAGAATGGTTGGCACAGATAATAGCGACAGTAGTATTGCGGTATTTGTGGAGACGGCCTCGCAGCTAGCTGCTCAAAACCAATTGGCAAAGGCTTTATCTGGTTTGCATGAGGCGCATGCAAGTGTGCCACCTGCCGATAGGCTACGCTTGCAACTTGCTGAAATTCGACTTCTTTTGCAATATGATAGAGCTGATGTTGCCTCGCTTTTAGCGCAGAATATTGTACAAATTTTGGATACGCACAATCTTTATAGCTGGGACAGTAAGCTCTGTGAAGATGCTCTTGTGGCAGCCTATAATGCGTGGGTTGGCGTAGATAGAAGTGTCGCACGCGGTTTAGTACAACGTCTTGCAGCGCTCAATCCATCTAGGGTTTTGGCTGTCGTGGGAGCCTAGTGCCTTGTAAAATCTAAAAACTGTTTTTCTTTTTCTTTTTTGCGGGGGGA
>CAYJHT010000232.1:0-4441 GCA_964369615.1 uncultured Desulfovibrionaceae bacterium | reverse complement strand
AAGTTTCCCTCCCCCCGCAAAAAAGAAAAAGAAAAACAGTTTTGAGATTTTACAAAACACTCGTACAATATATGGAAAAAAAAATATACATATCGCAAACCCTCGCCGCCTTCATGGGATGCGCTTTTGCAATACTCTTTGCGACAGGCATTGTATGGTATAGCTCCTATAGCACTGACACGCTCTTCTATGCAGACACGCACACGCCCATGATCACCGCCGCCGACGGCTTCTACTACCTTGCCGCCGCACAAGAATATATCGGGCAAAACATAAGACCACCCGCCCTCTCATGGCTTGCCGCATTCGTCCACTTTGTGACTGGAATAACACTGCACAATGTCGCATTCTGGATGCCCCCATTCATAACACTTGCCCTCTTTTTCTGCTATGCCGCATGGGGTAGGGTGCTTGCATTCTCACCACTCACAACCTTTTTTGCAGCACTCATAGGCTCACTCATTCCCGCATGGCTTGAACGCTCACGCATCGGATGGTTTGATACAGACCCCGGCATCGGCCTTCTATGGAATGTCTGCCTTGTTGCAACGGCTATACTTTCGCTGCCCTCTAACACGCCTGCTTCACAAAAAATCAGCGTCGCAGACTACAAAACACACATTATCGCCGTCTCTGTTCTGCTCACCGCGGCGCCCCTGCTCGCATGGTGGTGGAAGCCCGGCGCAGCCCTTGCGCCCTTCTGCCTCTCTGTATGGGGACTAACCTTTTTTTGGGCAAAAACGAAGACAGAATACTATGCACGTCTTATTACATTAGCCCTGTGTCTTATTGCAGCCTGCGTCATCCTGCTGACACCACACAGCATTTCACCCACTATTGCAGGCTTGCGCCATTATGCACTGGATCACGCACGCCTTGTGCTCGGTATCAGAGGCGATATTATCGCAACATCCATCGAGGAAATTGCCACCTTCCCACTGAAATACTCCTTCAAAACACTTGCGGGACACTGGATTTCTGGCGTGTTTTTATTAGGAACACTTGCATGCTTCGCACTGCGCTACCCTCGCAGTCTTCTTTTTCTTCTTCCGTCCATAGTTGCTTTATGCTTAGGCTTTTTTTCTGAACGCTTTTTATACTTAAGCGCACTGCCTCTTGGCCTTGCCGCCGCCTCATTCGGACAAAGTGTGGCAACGTGGCTCAAACAAGAAGGCGTGCGACGCCATGCTATAAACGCAATAAGTATTGCAATTATCCTTCTTCCCCTCGTTCACTGGCTCTGGAATTGGACTCCGCATGGATATTTCCTCAGAGAACACGACGCTGTTGCCGCAGAACTGCGCAGATCAAGCCCGCCAAACGCACCCGTATGGAATTGGTGGGACGATGGCTACTTCCTTCGCGCACGCGCAGGACTCACAACATTCTTTGACGGCGGCAGCCAAGACCCTCTGCGCGCCTTCATCACAGCACGCCCCTTGATGACAGAAGACTTGCGCTTTGCACGGCGCTGGATACGCTTTTTCAGCCTGCGCGGCATTCATGCCCTAGACCCTCTCACACAACACTACCAAAGCGCAGACAAGGCATGGGATGAATTAGAAAAAATATTCGCAGCCGATCGTACTGACAGCAGCATCACTGCTTTGCCGCCTCAAATTCAAGACTGGCTTTTCCCAACAGGACCAGTCTACCTCTACTTTTCTCAGCGCATACTCACTCTTTCCCAATGGTGGGGGCCGCTTGGCCTTTCACGAAATCCAAAGAAAGAAGATATACGCCCCTGCGTTGACGTCTTTAAAGTCAGTACCTTCTACTATAACCCAGAAACAAAACATCTCATCCTGCCCGAAGCCGTACAAGCACGTGGATACACCGGTTTCACTGATATTTATGAAACCGTCTCAAAACCCATAAAACCACCATTCCCCCAAGGGGAAGGGCTCTTTGCCATTAACTCGCCTTTTTCGGGATGGCTCTACCTCACAACGCGCAAAGGACTGACATCATTGCCTATTCGATTACTTGCCCCGGGCGGCATAGAGCTTGAGGGATTTCGTCCCGTCGCCATAGATTATGATTACGCAGGCGCGTGGGAAGTGCTCCCATGACAAAAAAAAACAAAGAACTCATTGTCGTCATCCCCGCATACAATGAAAGCGCCACTATAGAGCGTGTCATTGCCGATGTGCGCCGCATGGGATATCCCGTTATCGTCGTCAACGATTGCAGCACTGACGATACCGTTGCCAAAGCAGAAAGCGCAGGCGCACACGTCCTTGATCTTCCCATACGTCTTGGCGCATGGGGCGGCACGCAAGCAGGTATGCGCTACGCCCTCAGTATGGGAGCAAAATATATCATCACTCTCGACGCCGACGGACAGCACCGCGCAGAAGATATCACTTGCCTACACAGTGCCCTCACAGAGCATACAGATATCATCATAGGCGCCTGCATCGAACGAGGCAGTAAAGCACGCAAAATTGCATGGCGACTTTTTCGCATATTGACTGGCTTAGATATCCATGACCTCACTTCCGGATTCAGGCTCTATACAATAAAGGCCGCACGCGAACTCATAAAAAGAGAAAGCCTCTTCTTTGAATACCAAGATATAGGTATACTCCTGCTCGCCCGCGCAAAAGGCTTGCGTATGAAGGAAGTTCCTGTCACCATGCTGCCACGCGCTTTTGGCAAATCACACATATTTCAATCATGGTTCCAAGTATTTTACTACATGATGTATACATTGCTCATCGTCTGCGTGCGCCGTAAATAAACCTTTTCCCGTGGCACTCTGTAAGGAGTCTCTCTTATGCTTATTCCATACACCGTAACGACGGTCATTCTAGGCTTTGCTTGCTTTATCGTCATTTTCTGTCTGCTACGACGTAACTTACTCCACCCCTCCTATGCATTTTGGTGGACAGGCGTTGCTGTCGCCATTGTTCTGCTCGGCCTCTTCCCCCAATTTTTTGACTCCATTGCCGTCATTCTCGGCGTACATTACCCCCCCATATTCTTCGTAGTAGTCGCCGTCCTCATCATACTCGTGCGCCTCCTCATGGCAGATATCGAACGTACCCAAATGACCATACAAATAAGAAGACTCGCGCAAAAGCATGCACAACTCACACATCGGTTAAAAATACTCGAAGACGCTGTAAAGAAAGATTAATTTAATTGTTTTTATTTATGAAAATTTTGTGGGGGGGAAACTTTTTTTGGGAAAAAAAGTTTCCCCCTTCCTCCCCCACAAAAAAATCTAAACCTTACAAGATACTCATATGAATATTTTACATATCGGAAAATTTTATCCGCCGGATGTTGGCGGAATGGAAACATTTTTACAGGCACTTGCTGATGCGCAGGCGGGTCAGGGGCATTGCGTCACTGTACTTGTGCATCGGGGGCAGTCGCAAGCATTTGCAGAGAGTGAGAGGGGGCAAAATCCTTGCGTTGAACGCCACGCAATTCAAGCGCATATTGGCGCATATGCCCCTATTGCCCTTGGTATTCCTATAAGCATGATAAAAAAGTGCTTTGGCAAGGAACGTCCGCATATTATCCATGTACATACACCTAATGTCGCCGCGTTTTGGGCAGCACTTTTCGCCCCGCAGGCAATTGTCGTCCACTGGCACTCCGACGTACTCCTGCCGCCAGCCTCGTGGTCGCGAAATCTTTTGTTAAAAGCATGGCGCCTTGTAGAAAAATACATCCTCTATCGCGCCGCACGCGTTATCGCTACATCGCAAGCCTATCTTGATATCAGCCCATTCCTCCAAAGCGTTCGACATAAATGCCGCGTCGTCCCACTCGCACTCGCAGACGAACAAAACGCCGCCGCAATGCCCACTAAGGAACATGCCGCATTGGCTTTTTTACACAGTGCACAAGGAGACATGCCCATTCTTGCAGTCGGGCGCCTTGCACATTATAAAGGCTTCTCTGTCCTGCTTCGGGCTGTGCACAAAGTGCCGCGAGTGCGTCTGTGCCTTATTGGTTCAGGCGAATTGCACTCCGTGCTTGAGCAGGAAATAAAGAACTTGGGTTTAGAAGAACGCGTTTTACTTGCCGGAAATGTGGACGACGATATCCTTAGAGCCTGCTATAATGCCTGCGAAGTCTTTGTCCTTCCTTCTGTCGAAAGGACAGAAGCTTTCGGCATGGTGCTCTTAGAAGCCATGCGCGCGGGTAAGGCCTGCATTAGCACAAGCGTGCCCGGCAGTGGCATGAGCTGCGTTGTGAAAGAGCGTGTCACAGGCCTTGTCGTCCCCCCAAATAATAGCGACGCACTCGCGCAAGCACTCCACTTCCTACAAGATAATGAAGCACAAAGGCAGTGCATGGGACAACAAGGCCGTCTGCGCTGGGAACAAGAATACAGCTTAAACGCCGCCCTTAAAGCCACAGACGCCGTCTATGCTGAGATTATATCCGCTAGGGGCTGTTTCTAATTAATTTTTATTTTTTA
>CAYJHT010000231.1:0-4458 GCA_964369615.1 uncultured Desulfovibrionaceae bacterium | reverse complement strand
TTTTAAAAAAAATTTCATTTATTTTTTAACACACAAACAAAACCTCTCTAAGCCACCCATATCACAACCTATTTCTAAAACCGCCCAAGAACCGTGCTCAGCAAACTTTGCAGCCACCGCGCCGCCCTGAGTGCTCCCGTGCTCCACAATACACATCCCCCCATCACGCAAAAGCCCATATGCCTGCCGCGCAAGAGCTGCCAAATGCTCAAGACCATCACTCTCACCTCCCACATCAACCCACGACGGAACCAAGGCAGACTTCGGCTCAAAGTCTCGCACTGTCACTGCAAGCTCACCATATTCACACTCGCTAATATAAGGCGGATTGCTGATTATAACATCCACGCTGCCCGCCCTCACTGGCAAGTTGCACAAATCCCCTCGAACTGCCAACAACCTTTCAGATACGCCAAGACGCCTTGCATTTTCACACGCAAGCAAAAGAGCCTCAGCGCTCCTATCAAGCATGATACCGCATGCCCCCACTCTCTGTGCCGCAAACGTCACCGCCAAACAACCAGAGCCTGTGCCTACGTCTATAAAGACCGCATCCTTTCTTTTCAGCCGACCCAAAAGTGCATCTAACACATCCTCACTCTCAGGACGTGGAATAAGTGTATGGCGGTTCACAAGAAATGCACGCCCATAAAATTCCTTCTCCCCAAGAATATAAGCCAAGGGTTCACCGCCTGCGTGCCTTTGCGCCAAAACACGCAACTGCGCGCATGTGGCATCAGACATGGCATACTGCGGATTCGTCGCTAAAAACAGCGAATCCACTCCCAAAACATGCCCAATCAATGCACGCGCACACACACGCGGCGCGTCACTGCCTACCCTCTCAAATTCCTGCGTCAAAATATTTGTCATCTGGCGTATGCAAGACATATTTCCCCCCCTCGCCTATCCTCGTCACTGTATTTTCAATATGCTCTTTAAAAATATGTGGGGGGAAAACTTTTTAAAAAAGCTTTCCCCCCACATTTCTAAAAATATATTCTTCTAGAGATAGAATACAAAGGTCATAACTGCAAACAAAGGCACAAGAATACCAAAGGACCATGCCATATAGCCAAAGAACGAAGGCATCTTGACACCTTGGTCTTCAGCAATAGAACGCACCATAAAGTTGGGCGCGTTACCAATATAACTGTTTGCACCCATAAACACAGCGCCCGCAGAAATAGCCGCAAGTGTCGTATACATCGGTCCCATAAGAGTTGCCGCATCGCCACCCGCTGTATTGAAGAATACAAGGTAGGTGGGAGCATTATCAAGGAAGCTTGAAAGCATACCTGTAAGCCAGAAATACATGTAGTTCACAGGCTGACCGTCTTGTGAAACCATGCGGATAAGAGGAGCAAGAGCACCCGCTGTACCAGCTTGCAAAATCTTAATCGCAGGAATCATACTGACGAAAATACCAAAGAAGAGCTTCGCCACTTCCTCGATAGGTGCCCAGTTAAAGCCATTCTTCTCGCGGCACTCCAAGGTCGTAAACTTCCAAGAAAGACCCGCAAGAACAAGCAAGAGCACATCACGCAATACGTTTTGACCTTCAAGACCAACACCGTAAATATTAACAATCTCACCCATCTTCATAAACTCAAGACCAGACATGAGCACCGCAGCCACAACGCCGGCAAGGAAGATAAAGTTGATTTTGCCGTCAAAACCCAGCTTTTCATTGCTGTTTTCACTCGCAGGCGCAGCAGGCTTGCCCTCTTTATTAAACAAAACCGTATCAAGCACAAAGTAAATTGCAAGAAGCGCTACAACCAAGAACATCATCTGCCAGAAAAGCGCAGACGTTGTCCAGAAAAAGCTTACACCCTTCAAAAAGCCAAGAAAGAGCGGCGGATCACCAAGAGGGGTCAAAGAACCGCCAATATTAGCTACAAGGAAGATGAAAAATACAACAGAGTGCACCTTAAACTTGCGGTGTGAATTAGCACGAAGCAAAGGACGAATAAGAAGCATCGCTGCCCCCGTAGTACCCATCCAACTTGCAAGCACAGTACCAACTGCCAAAATAGCCGTATTCACCAATGGCGTACCCACAAGCGAACCTGTCAAACGTACGCCGCCAGCAACCGTAAAAAGCGCAAAAAGTAAAATTAAAAAGGAAACATATTCCAAAAGAATAGTATGAAGAAATTCATAAAGCGTTATAGAAAAACCAAAGGCTACAGCGCAGGGCAGCAAAAATGCCAATCCCCAAAAAACAGAAATCTTTCCAAAGTGATGATGCCATATATGTGGCATCGTCAAAGGCATAATCGCAATGGACAAAAGCATACAAGCAAAAGGCACAACCCATAAAGCAGAAAGCTCCGCACCGGGGAGCGAAGGATGCCCCGCCGCGGCCATCGCAAAGGATGGCACAAGTGTTATCACGCTCGCAAAAAGCAAGGGCACAATCCTAGTCAGACATTTGAACATAAAAAAATTCCTCCTCATACTATAATAAATGTTCATCCCCCCTTGTTATCTTGCTCAAGGCTTCTTGGCAAGGGCATTCTTGCCCTTAAAGAGAAATTTTACGAGACAAATTCTATAGAAAAAACTATCTCGCTGAAATATCACAAAAAACATTTACCTTGCACAGGCGACTTTTTTTTGCCACAAGAAGACAAATGCTGAGGAGAAAAATATGACTAAAAATCGAACACCAGAACGCCAAGCACGCATCGAACGCGTCCTACAACAACGCCAGCCAAGCCTTACGCTTGTCCTTGCAAATATCCACGACCCACACAATGTCTCTGCAATCTATCGCTCCTGCGACGCCTTCGGCGTACCAGAAGTTCACCTATACTACACAGATACCCCCTTCCCCGCACTCGGCAAAAGAACCTCTGCCTCCGCCAGAAAATGGGTCGATACCATACGACATAATGACAAAGAAAGCCTCATCCACACACTCAAAGAAAAAGGCATGCAAATTTTAGCAACATCCTGCACAAACAACGCACGACCAGCGCGCCTGTGGAACCTCACACAACCCACCGCCATAATTATGGGCAACGAACACAGCGGCGTCGCACCAGAACTCACCACAAACATCGATGGCGAAATCTATATACCCATGCGCGGTATGATCCAAAGCTTCAACGTCTCCGTCGCCGCCGCCATACTCCTCGCAGAAGCCGACAGGCAACGCGATGAAAAAGGTATGTTTCAAAACATACACTACAATGAAACAGACTACGCCCAAAAACTCGAAGAATGGCTCTCCCGCTAATTTTTTATTTTTATTTTGAAAAAACTTGTGGGGGGAAACTTTTTTTGGGAAAAAAAGCTTTCCCCCCACAGTTCTGCTCTCTGTATCTGTAAGGCTCGTTCCTCACCTAACAGCTATGCCTTCGGCACCCTTCGGGCAGGTCCCCCCTTCAAAAAAACCAATTGTTTAGCTAGACAATCGGCGCTCTCGAATGAAAAAGAAAAAGATGTTTTGTATTTTTATGTAAAAAAACCTGTTTGATATCTTCAAAAGAGTGGTAAAATGCAAAAGAATTTATTTAGAAACAGCCCCTAGTATTACAGTTGTATACTTTGGCAACGCACAGAGCGGAGTTTTTGCCAGTGGACAGTGACTAGTGGATAGTAAGCTAAAACGCCTATTTTTTCAATAGATAAAATTCTATTTTGTCATACACTTCAACGAATAAGAGAGAATTTATCCTGTCGAATATTTATGCAATTTAGCTTAGGCGCTGTTTTGTCATAATAAGAGTTTGCAAAATCTAACACTTGAGATGCTTTTTTGTGCCTTTCACACTGATTTTACTATCCACTACCCACTTATTTTGCCTTTTCAATGTATTACATACAAAAACAAGACGACAACTGTAGTACTGAAGGGGACACGCCACTGCTTGTCAACATCCCACTATTCCTGCCTTTCGTCCTACGGACAGGCTTTTTGCTTCGTGCGACAGCACGGAGCAAAAAGTATGGATGTCACTTTTTTGGACGATTTTGTGTATATTTTCAGATTTTTTCGCCTCGCGAGGAAGATTTTTTTTGGCTGCGTAAGTGTATATGAATACATGCGTATAAGCCAAAAAAAATCTGACGAAGCGAGGCGGAAAAAGATAAATATCGCAAAATCGTCCAAAAGAATATACAGACGAATGTGCCCAACAAAAGAAAAGCAGAACAAAAGAAAAGAAAAGAAAAGAATAATAATAATAAGAAGAAGAAGAAGAAGAAAAAGAAACGAAGAACAAAAAAAAAAGCGAAGAGCCGAAGCTCTCCGCAAATTTTTAAGGGGAGCGCACAGACGCACCCACTGAAAACAAGCTTATACGCAGCCTGTAGGTTTGGGTAAGCCAGCCATCTTACAGGCACCCTTACCAGGGCCAGAGGGGAAGAGCTCATAAACTTCTTTCAGCTTATAGCCGGTATTCTTGGAAAGAATACGAACCATGGGAGCAATGCCGTTCTTCTTGT
>CAYJHT010000230.1:0-4477 GCA_964369615.1 uncultured Desulfovibrionaceae bacterium | reverse complement strand
CCCCAAGAAAAAAACTTAAAAGAATAAAAAAAGCTTTCTCCCAAACCCCCCTTCAAAAAAACATCTTTATTTAGAAACAGCCCCTAGTAAAAAATTAGTAGACGCCTTGTTCGATCATTGCGTCGGCTACTTTACGGAAGCCTGCGATATTGCCGCCGGTGATGAGGTCGCCGGGGCAGTCAAATTCTTGTGCTGTATAGCTTGCTGTTGTGTATATGCCGTTCATGATTTTGCGTAGTTTTGCGTCTACTTCCTCGAAGGTCCATGACTGCATGCTGGCATTTTGTGCCATTTCCAATTGGCTTGTGGCTACGCCGCCTGCGTTGGCGCATTTTGCTGGGCCGTAGCAGATTTTTGCTTCACGGAAGACTTCGACGGCTTCGGGTGTGGAGGGCATGTTTGCGCCTTCGCTTACGAGGTAGCAACCATTTTTAATGAGCGCTTTTGCGTCTTCTTCGGTGAGTTCATTTTGTGTTGCGCTTGGGAAGGCAAGGTCGCAAGGGAAGTGCCATACAGCGTGCTGGTTTTTGCCGTAGTCTTTGACTTGTATATACTGTGCATCAGGGCACAGCTCGACGTATCTTGTGAGTGGTGCGCGTTCTTGTTCTTTAACTTGCTTGAGGACTTCGAGGTTGATGCCTGCGGGTTGGTATACGGTGCCGCGCGAGTCACTGACGGTGACGGCTTTAGAGCCGAGGTGTTGGAGTTTTTCGATGGTGTATATAGCGACGTTACCGGAGCCGGACACGGCTGCTGTTGTGCCCTTCATGTCTTTGCCAAGGGCATTGAGCATGTCTTCGGCGAAGTAGACGCAACCGTAGCCTGTGGCTTGTGTGCGTACAAGTGAGCCGCCCCAGAGCAGGCCTTTGCCTGTGAGGATGCCATCAAAGGTG
This sequence comes from uncultured Desulfovibrionaceae bacterium, assembly GCA_964369615.1. Taxonomy (GTDB): domain Bacteria; phylum Desulfobacterota; class Desulfovibrionia; order Desulfovibrionales; family Desulfovibrionaceae; genus CAYJAD01. The sequence goes on along the minus strand of CAYJHT010000230.1, from coordinate 3,584 downwards.
CCATTGAGGCGTTTATACTGCCCGAAGAGGTAGCCGATTTCGCGTGCGCCAACGCCAATATCACCGGCTGGAACGTCAGTGGTATTGCCGATGATGCGTGCAAGTTCGGTCATGAATGCTTGACAAAAGCGCATAACTTCGCCGTCACTCTTGCCTTTTGGGTCAAAGTCACTGCCACCTTTTCCGCCACCGAGGGCGAGGCCTGTGAGGCTATTTTTGAAAATTTGTTCAAAGCCGAGGAATTTGAGGATACTTTGATTGACGCTTGGGTGGAAGCGTAGGCCGCCTTTGTAGGGGCCTAGAGCAGAGTTGAATTGGACGCGGAAACCGCGATTGATTTGTACACGTCCTTTGTCGTCCGTCCATGCAACCCGGAAGACGAGTTGTCTTTCTGGTTCTGTTATACGCTCTAAGATATTGTGTTTTTCGTATTTTGCTTCGCGTTCAAACAGAGGGCCTAGCGAGTCTACCACTTCTCTGACGGCCTGCATAAATTCTGGTTGAGCACCGCACGCTTTTTTGAGTTTACGGACAACTTTCTGCGGGTAATTAGCAGCCATGAAACACTCCTTCACGTCTTTATGGTTAAAACATATATGCGCCTTGGGAGGAACAGTCACACTAGAGTATCATCTATCATCCAGAGGCCTTTGGCGCAAAACATCATTTTCTCATCTCCAGCAAAGGCAAGCTACTCCAAAAATACTCTTGTGAAAAGTCTTTTTTTGCCATATGAGGCTTTTTTTTTATATATTAAAAGCATCTGCCATTGCAAGGCCTTTATGAGAACCTTTGCAGATATTTTTATCCTATTTGAGGAAGGTGCATTGTAAAGAATTTGTGGCTATGTGACGACAACGCCTAGTTTTAAAGTTTTTTTAAAAATCATCTTTCATTTTGTGGCGAAATGAACTATAATGTCTTTGTCGTTGTATTATTTTTATGGAATCATTAATTTTTCAGGAGGAAAGATGAAACGATTTTCTGCTATTGTGAGCGTCTTGGCCTTAACGATTCTTTGTGCCACCACTGCTTTTGCAGGTGAAATCAAGATCGGCCTTATGTGCCCGCTCACAGGGAAATGGGCATCTGAAGGGCAAGACATGAAAAATGTCGTGTCCATGCTGGTTGATGAGGTAAATAAAAAAGGTGGCGTCAACGGTGACACCATCGAGTTGATTGTAGAAGATGACGCAGGTGATCCGCGTTCCGCAGCTCTTGCCGCGCAAAAGCTCGCTTCTGCCGGCGTTGTTGCCGTCATTGGTACCTATGGCTCTGCCGTTACTGAAGCGTCCCAAAATATCTTAAATGAAGCCGGCATCGTACAGATTGCCACGGGCGCAACTTCTGTGCGCTTGACAGAAAAAGGCTATAAGAACTTTTTCCGCACCTGCCCTCGCGACGATGACCAAGGCGTCTCTGCCGCTGGTGCCATCAAAAAAAGAGGCTATAAATCTGTAGCTCTTTTGCATGACAATTCTTCCTATGCCAAGGGATTGGCTGAAGAAACCAAGGCTATCTTGGATAAAGAAGGCGTAAACGTCGTCTTCTTTGACGCACTAAGCCCCGGTGAGCGCGATTATAATGCTATTCTTACAAAGTTAAGATCGGCCAAGCCCGACGTTGTATTCTTTACAGGGTACTATCCAGAAGCAGGTATGCTCCTCCGTCAAAAGGCTGAAATGGGCTTTGATGTGCCCTTCATGGCCGGCGATGCTGCAAACCACCTTGACCTTGTGAAAATTGCCGGTAACAAAGCCGCCGAAGACTTCTTCTTCATAAGCCCTCCTTTGCCACAAGATCTTGATTCCGCAGAAGCAACAGCATTCTTAAAAGAATTTGAAGCAAAATATGGCGCACCGCCTATTTCCGTCTATGCAGTACTTGCAGGTGACGCATTCAAATCTCTCTTAAACGCTTTTGAAGCAGGAAAGAAAACCTCTGATGATATCATGGGCTTCTTGCCAAGCATCAAGGGTCTTCCGGGCTTTACGGGCGACATTGGCTTCAATGCAAAGGGTGACCGCGTTGGTGACTTCTATCGCACCTATGTTGTGAATGACAAGGGTGTTTTTGTATTGCAGCCCCTCTAAAATAAAGGCTATTTTAGCGCATATTGCGTAAATTCTGAACCGTTTCGCCAGCACGTGCCGACGAAACGGTTCTTTTATGCAAAAGCCTCTACAAAAGACTTATAAGACCTTGTAGAATAAAGAAATAGATAAGACCCGCCACTAAAAAACACAGGCTTGGCAAAAAGACCTTCTTCACAGCCCCTGTCAAACTGACCTTAAAATACTCGCATGACAGAATAAAGCACACATGCAAAGGACTCATCATGGCGCCCGTCATGACCGAGACAAGGCCAATCATAATCCACGGGATAGGCGAGCCTGCCCCAAGCCCCTCCACAAGCGCCATAAGCAAGGGAAATGCAGAACCCACCGCCGCCATCATAAGACCTGTCAGCGCACCCATAGCCCATGGCAAAACAACAGCACACAGCCATAGTGCCATAGTACCGGCCTCCTTGCTTACGAGCGTATCAACAATACCTCCGCCGGCAATGACATTCTTAAAAACACCAAGAGCGCCCACCATAAATATCATAGAACGCACACTAGGCTTCATAAGCGTAAGACAAAAATCACGAAAGCCTAATCCATTCTGCAAAAGACACACCATCACCGCCGCAAAAAGAGCTGCGACAACGCCATAATCCATAGGATATTGCGGCAAAAACAGCGCAAAAAGCGCCTCACACGAAAGCGCTCCGCCAATCGCAACCAACAAGGGCAAACCCTCTTTCAAAATACTGCGCACATTATCATGCGGGATAGCCTCAACACACAAAGGCGCCGGCAACTTGTGCGGACGAACAAAAAAAAACCAGCCAATGATAAAAAAAACAAAACTCAAAGGAAATGTCCACATGACGAGCGCAGGCGTACTTATGCCGCCAAGACTTGCAGCCATAATCATAGCCGGATAAAGAGGCCACGACATCTCCGCAGTATGACGAAACCAATAATTTATCACAGATTTACCCTGCTCCGGCATGGGCAATTCCTTCGCCACGGCATTGATCATGGGCGCCGAAAAAACCGCACCACCCGGCATAGGCAAAAGACCAATCAAAATAGGAAAAAAGACCATACGCACCCGCGGCGACGTCACACGATAGGCAAGAGCCTTCATAAAACGCTCCGCCTGCTTCGTGCTCTCCATCGTGTGTGACAAGGACAAAACACAGGCGACAACACACCATATTATAATGATAGATGTATCTGAAAAAATACCTACAGCAAGTTGAAACCATTCCACAGGGGAAATATGGAACAGTAAGGCCATAACAAAGGAACCGCCAAGCACAGAAAAACCAAGACCGCAACGATAATGAATGCCCAAGAGCATCACAACAAAGACCATCGCTAACTTAAAATAAGGAATAATCATGACACTCTCCCACGGCATTCTAATTTTGTTTTTTGAAAGGGGTTTGGGGAAAACTTTTTTTGTTTTTTTGAGTTTTTTTCTTGGGGGAAAACTTTTTTTATTTTTTTAAGGTTTTTTCTTGGGGGAAA
>CAYJHT010000229.1:0-4497 GCA_964369615.1 uncultured Desulfovibrionaceae bacterium | reverse complement strand
TTTTAAACAAACAAACAAACAAACAAGCAAACAAGCAAACAAGCAAGCAAGCAAGCAAGCAAACAAACATACCTACTTACTGGATGTCCCACACAACCCCTGCGGGGGTGTCACGAATGTCGATGCCAAGCCCGAGTAATGAATCTCGTATGGCATCGGATGCAGCAAAATCTTTATTTTTTCGTGCTTCTTGGCGCTCTTCGAGGAGTTTTGCTACATGCGCGGGGTCGATATTTTTCCGCCGTGCTTGTTGGCTACGCAGTCGCAATAAAAAGTCGTGCGGTTCTGCGGCAAAGAGTCCGAGGACGGATCCCCATGTTTGAAATGCTTCGAGTGCTGTTTGGAGAAAGCTTTGCATGCCGATGCTGTTGCGAAGGGCCTTTTCTTCCATACTTCTGTTGACAAGGCGCACCATGCCGAAAAGATGTCCTATGGCGGCGGCTGTATTTCCGTCATCTTCCATGGCGGTAGCTATGGCAGTATTAAGCTCTTGGAGTTCTTGGCTTATGTTTTCAGGGAAGGGTGTTTTTTTCCATGAGTCGCGGTTGAGATGGACAGCTATTTCGTGCAGACATTCGTATATGCGCTTTTGACCGCGCTCTGCCTCATCCATGCTGTTGTCGGTAAAGTCAATGGGACTGCGATAATGTTTGCCTAGCAAGAAGAAGCGCAATGTCTCTGGCAAGTAGCTTTGAAGAATATCACGAATAGTCTTAAAATTCCCTAGGGATTTTGACATTTTTTCTGCATTTGTTTGGACAAAACCATTGTGCACCCAATATTTGGCAAGTTCTGTCTTTGTGCACGCTTCTGTTTGTGCTATTTCGTTTTCGTGGTGAGGGAAGATGAGGTCTTGTCCGCCGCCATGAATATCAAGTGGCAGATAGCCTTCACTCATGGCAGAACATTCTATGTGCCAGCCGGGGCGTCCCTTGCCCCACGGACTTTCCCAAAAGGGTTCGCCGGCTTTGGCGGCTTTCCAGAGGGCAAAATCGAGGGGATCTTCTTTTTCTTCGCCGGGCATGACGCGTGCGCCTGCTTGTAAATCGTCGAGGCTGCGTCCGGACAATTTGCCATAGGGTTCATAGGCGCGGACGCGAAAGTAGACGTCTCCTAAGGGTGTGGCATAGGCTTTGTTGTCCGCAATCAATTTTTTACACAGGTCTTGCATTTGGGGAATATAATTTGTGGCGCAAGGTTCTTCGTCGGCACGCAGGACGAAGAGGGCGTCCATGTCTTCGTGAAAGGCGTGCATATATGTGCTGGCAACTTCTCGCCAGTCGCGATTTTCTGCATTGGCACGATTGATTATTTTATCATCTATATCTGTAAAGTTTCTGATAAATTTCACTGTGTAGCCAATGTGGCGAAAGTAACGCACAAACACATCAAAGACGATAGCAGAGCGCGCATGTCCGATATGGCAGTAGTCATAGGCGGTGATGCCGCAGACGTACATATTCACCATACCTTCGGTGACGGGGACAAAGGCTTCTTTTTTGCGTGTCAGGGTGTTATAAATTTGCATTTTTTCTCCGAAAATTATTTATCAAAATGGGCTATGCGTGCTTCGTGGCGTCCGCCGGCAAAAGGAGTCTGTAGGAAGATATCGACCATATTTTGCGCAATTCCTTGACCTATAACGCGTTCCCCAAGACAGAGGACATTGGCGTCATTGTGTTCGCGTGTGGCTTTTGCTTGAAATTCTGTGCCGCACAGTGCTGCGCGGATGCCTTTATGACGATTTGCCATGATGGACATGCCAAGGCCTGTACCACATATGAGGATGCCTCGCCCATTGCTTTCAAGCACCGCCTTGCACAGGGCATTGGCAAAGTGGGGATAGTCACAGCTTTCTGCTGAGTGGGTGCCGTGATCGTTCACGTCAAAGCCTTGTTGTGTGAGATAGGTTTTGAGGGCTTCTTTCAGTGTCAAACCTGCATGATCTGATGCGATATGGATGCTTTTTTGCATGACGCGCTCCTTTCTTGTTCGTCATAAGGGGATATTATTGAGCAGACCACTCTTTGAGGGGACGAATGATGGTGTCGTCCGGTAGGGTGAGCTGCATTTGTTTTTCTGTAAATTGTGGAAGATTTTGGCGTCTTTCTTTTACAAGGAGTATGGCTTTTTTGCCTGTCTCTGCATGTGTCATGGTGAGTTTGTAGGGTGTTGTGGCGGCGTTTTTATAGGTAAGAAGGACTGTCCATCCTTCTTCATCTTCTGATTGCCAGCGCACGGGGCGTGCGAGTGTGTCGAGTACTAGGGAGCCTTCAAATTCCGTATCTTTGAGGGTAAATTGTATGGCATGTTCGGGCAGTGTTCTGTCAGAGACGCCTTCAATAGTATCTGTGCGTGTGTTTCCGAAAACGGCGCTGTAGTGGCCTTCAAGAATATGCGTTACATGCGCAAGGCTTAAAGGGATGGGGACGCCTAGGTTAAAGAGGGGTTTTTGTTTTCCTTCGTGGAAGAAGGCGAGTTTGTCTGTGGGGAGGTAGGCGAGAAATGTGTCGTGATTTTCAAGTATTTTTGCGATAGTGACGCCGATGCCTGCGTTGACATCAAGGCGCAGTTCTTGCGCAGAATTACCCCATAAAAGCGCGGTGACGCGTCTTGTATCGCCTTCTGTGCCAAATCTCAGGCTGAAGGAGGAGCGAAAAGGGGTCAGCTGTGACGTGGTATTATGGCTATAGCGTTGCCACAGTTCTTCTGCATCTATGTGTGAGGGCGGCGGCAATTGCGGTGCCTTGGCGCATGCACACAGGGCAATGCATAAACAAAGAAGTGCGATATGCCTTAGATGGAACATATTCTTTCTCATAATTGTGTTAGACGTTCTTGAATACTTTTTGCATTGGCGGGTGTGTATTCCAAGGCTTTTTTATATGCTTTGCGCGCTTCGTCTTTTTTGCCGAGTGCGCGGGCGATATCTCCGTAATGTTCCCATATGGTGGGATCGATATTAGAGTTTTTGTGTTTGAGTACAAGGGCGCTTATGACGCGCCATGCTTCTTGCAGGTCGCCGCTTTTGTAGAGCACCCATGCGAGGGAGTCTTGGATATGAGCGCTTTCCGGCGAGAGGCTGACGGCTTTTTGTATGAGCTTTAAGGCGCGTTCAAGGTCTCGATTTTCTTCTGCGAGGGTATAGCCTACATAGTTTAATGCTTGGTAGTGGTTTGCGTCCTTTGCGATAATGTCTTCCATGATTTTGACCGCAGATTCTTTTTGTCCGTTTTCGTCATAGATGGAGGCTTGCAAAAAGGCGGCTTCTGTATTGTCTGGCCACTGCGCAAGCAGAGCGCTGACACTTTCAAGGGCGCCTTTGACTTCTTTGAGTGCGAATAAGATACGCGCTTCCATAATCCAAAATTCTGCATCGTCTTCGTTGAGAGATTTTCCAATGCGTGCAATTTCCAGTGCTTCTTTGAGTTTGTTTTGTTCAAGAAACAGTTGCATGCGCAAGAGTGTTGCGCGTGCATAGCTTTCACTTGTTTGCGGTATTTGTTCTAGCCATGTGATTGTTTTTTTTGGATTTTTGTCGCGTTCATAGGCTATTGCGGCAAGGTAAAAGTAAAATGCATCCGGCGCATCCGGCGCATTGAGAAGGCTCATAAGGAGTGGTTCTGCTGCATCATAATAATCTGCTTCCACAAGCAGGCTTCCTACTGCGGCTGTGAAGGCGGACGTCTTTGCGTAGTCATTATAATATTCAAGGGCAAAGTCTACGTCTTTCAGGCGGACGGAAAGGTTTATGATACGCAGGACGATTTCAAGGTTGCCCGGGCGCAAAAGAAGTGTTTTTTCGTACGCATCCCGTGCCTTTTTGAATTGGCCTTCTTGTTCATAAAGGAAGGCAAGGTCTGCGAGAGGGTCAAAAAAGTCGGGGAGTTCTTTGTGCGCTTTTTCAAGAAGTGGAAGCGCTTGTGTATTTTTATCCATGCCCATGAGTGCTTTGGCATGATAGTAATTGACAAGAGGCGTCCGTTCTTTTGGTGTAATTGCTTCTAGAATTTGTTCGGCTTCGCTGAATTGATTATCCTGTACTAAGAGGAGCGCAAGCTCAAGTCTTGCGTCGGTATTTTCCGGGTCTGTCGTAATAAAGGCGCGAATGTGTGCAATAGCCTTTGTTCTTTGTCCTACATTTTGTAAAAGTTCTACATAGAGGAGGTTGAGCGAGGTATTGCTTGGGTATACTTTGAGTCCTTTTTCCAAAACGGGCAGCACAGGTGTGGGGTCGTGTTCTAAAAACCAGATACCCGCGTCGATGAAGGCGGAGGCGGGGGCGTCATAATTACTGAGTTCTGTGAGTGCAGAAATGACGAGCGTAGGCTCAGTATCGCGCAAGGCTTCTTCAAGGACAAGATAGGCATACGCAGAGGCCGCCACAGAACCAAGACGCCACTTTATGGGGGGAGTGTCGTCTTTTTTTTCCGGCTTTTCTTGGCGTGTGGTGGGCGCCGTTGTTTTTTTTTGGGTTTTTGCTGTTTTTTTATTAAA
>CAYJHT010000228.1:0-4513 GCA_964369615.1 uncultured Desulfovibrionaceae bacterium | reverse complement strand
TTTCTAGTAGTTTGTTTTTTCTTTTTTGCGGGGGGAGGGAAACTTTTGCTAGCGCCAAAAAGTTTCCCCCCAAGAAAAAAACTTAAAAAATAAAAAAAACTTTCCCTTAAACCCCCCTTCAAAAAAACACATCGAATGACGTAATCCCTTGCATTTTCAAGGCACTTGTTGCACTATCACGCGCAGGTGCTCAATACACCTTCACACTCAGTGGCCGTGGGCAATCCACGCAGTCGCTTGCTTCCATTCTTAGCCTTATTTCTTGGAAAAAGTGACTCTTTAGTTGCGTCCAAGGCCGGGAGTGTGAGGAATAAAACACTCATGCCTTGGGGAATAACTCTGCCGCTGCTGAGTCGGTATTGAGCTCCCGGCATTCGCCATGTTCTATTATATATATTTTTGGGGCGATGCCGCTCTTTGTACTTCAAAGAAAGGAGCACGGCCATGACTGCTATGAACGCGACAAAAACGATAGCAGAGTTTGTTTCTTTATCCGGTTATGTTTGTCTTTATACATACCCGAAAAATCGATATTTGACTATCGCGCCTATTTAACAATAGAGATACTTTCGACGTCAAATGCGTTATGTAGTGCCATTGTGTAGTCAAGTTTGCCACAAATGCGCAGGGGGGTTGTTTCTGTTATTGTCTCATTTCCAAAAAGCTCGTGTGCGATTGTGAGTGTCATAATGCCGGTTTTGTTTTCAAAAACGTATTGATTATTTTTTCCTGCGACCTTTTCGATCAAGCGACCATTCATGCATGCTGGTTCAAAGCCGCCTGCACTTTGTATGGCTTTGACATTTGAAGATTGAGCACATATCATCGGTGCTGCTATGCCAGAGGCGGCAAGGATGCCTGTAAAAATGAATGCTACAATATATTTCATATATTCTCCTTGTAGTTATTGGAATTTCTAAAAAAAAGTCTAACATAGAAATGGCGTCAAATGGAAGTAGAAAATATGTTTTGTCGCTGTTAAGAATCGTCTGCTCTATTTGTTACTTTAAGGGTTTTTTATGTCTAGTACAGATCTTACACATGTGTCGATGTATACACAGCCATCAAAGCCTATTCAGCTTGTCTACATATTGGAAGAGCTGCGCTTTGGCGGCACGCAAAAGCAAATGCTTGAGGTGGCAAAACGTCTAGACAGACGATATTTTTTGCCTGAAATATGGACTTTACGGTCAGGTGATGACTTATTGCCGCTGGCAAAGGACTATGGCCTTGAGGTGAAGTGTCTGTGTGAGAGTGCGAGTCTGCGCACCTTTACTGCAATGCGTGCCCTCTTGTTACAGCTTAAACAGCAACAACCGCCACTGATTCACCTATGTACAGCTTTTCCTAATGTATGGGGGCGTATCTTTGGGCGACTGTGCCGAGTGCCTCTTATAGTCGGATCGTGTCGTGCGCAGAGAAATGTGAAGAGTCAACATGAAAAGTTCCTTTGGTGCCTTGCCCATGCGCATATATGTAATGCAAAATCCATAGAAAGGGGCTTGCTGGATGTAGGAATACCGCCTCGAATGTTGCATACTATTGCAAATGGTGTGGATACTGATTTTTTTGCACCAAATATCGCAGGATTGCCGCACAAAGTACGTTTTGTGAATGTTGCTCGGCTGGTTCCAGATAAGGATCAAGAAACGCTCATACGCGCATTTGCAATAGTGAACGCGCAGATTCCTCAGAGCACACTGCATCTCGTCGGAGATGGCCCTTTGCGCGCGAATCTTACAAGTATAGCGCAAGAATTAAAAATCGCAGAGAATGTCATCTTTCATGGGGCATCGAACAATGTGCGCGAGCACTTGCTTCAAGCGCAAATATTTGTTCTTTCTTCCTTGGATGAGGGAACACCCAATGCCGTGCTTGAGGCTATGTCTTCTGGTCTGCCTGTCGTTGCGACGGCAGTCAATGGTGTTCCTGACATTGTAAAGCATAACGAGCATGGTTTATTGGTAGAGGCGGCAAATGTGGATGCTCTTGCACAAAGTATGCTCACAATAGCGAGCAATCACGTAATGGCGCAATCAATGGGGCGTGCGTGTCGCGCCTATGTATTAGAAAATCACTCATTGGAAGTGGGCGCCTGTCAGCATGAAGCTGTCTATCTTGATTTATGTCAGCGCGCAGGCTTTGTTGAAAGGAGCCTGTAGGTGTTTTTTTGAGAAAGGAATTTTTGCTTTGTCTGAAATGCTTGTGGGGGGAAACTTTTTTTTTCCAAAAAAAGTTTCCCCCCGCATGCTTTAAAAAAAACTATAAAATCATCTGCTGTACATCGCGGCGCATAGCAAAGACAGGGCATACCTTTGTACACAAACCACAGGATGTGCATTTGTCACGCTCAAAGCGTACGAGACGTGTGTCGACGTCCACGTGCAGTGCGCGTACACTGCATACAGCTGTACACATGCCACAGTGCATACAGAGCTCTTCTTGGCGCGCTGTGTCGTGAGAGACACCAAGGACGCGTACGCCATATTCTTTTAAGTATGCAATACCTTTTTTTATGGAGTCTTGAGTGCCAAGCAATTCCAGCACAAGGTGGCCTTCTTTACGGGGGCTTATCCGTGCTTCAAGAATATTAAATTCAAGCTTATAATCTTGTACAAGGCGACACACCAAGGGTTCGTTGGAAATATCAGGCGCGAAACTCAAGCGCACTTCTTGACGTTGTTTTTCCATGTATTACCTGCCTTGCCCTCGTGGGCAAATATTTCTTCGGGATAGAGTCATGAGAGAAAAAAGGCATGTGGGATACGTTTTTACACCACATGCCTTTCAAAATATTAGCCGTTCACCTGTAAAAAGGATTTTGCTCTTGCTGCTTCTGCACTGCTTGGATACTTCTTGATTAGTTCTTGCAAACGTGCTTTAGCGGCCGCTTTTTGTCCAAGTTTGCTGAAACATATGCCTTGTTTCAAATAGGCACCAGCCGCACGAGAACTTTTCGGATACTGTGTTATCACCTTGTCATAAGCAAGGGCGGCTTCGCTAAATTTATTGAGCTGAAAATTACATTCGCCCACATAGTACCATGCAGAGCTCACTTGTGAACTGCTTGGGTAGTTCTTTGTGAAATCTACAAAGGAGCGTTCTGCTTGCGCGTACTGACGTGCATTGAAGGCTTGGATGCCTGTATTAAATAGAGCGGTGGCAAGGTCTGGTTGCGCTGAGGTCGCGGGTAGGGGAGCTGCTGCTGGTGGCGTTGCTGGCGTGAGTGTCATGGTGCCACTTGTTGTGCCATAGCCTACATCTTCATAGCCAGCGCCGGTCATGTTTGGATCTACGGGGATACCGCTCGGTGAGCCGGGTATTCCTGCCACGGGTACAGGCATGGGGGCATCGAGGTTTAAATTGAGTGCAAGCGATGTTTCGACTTGGCGCAAAGCTGCATCATGTCTGCCTACGCGTTCTACAAGAGAGCGTGCGCCTCCGGCATTGTTTAAGTCGTCCATCTGCCCTTTTAAAGCGTCAATTTCCTGCCTCATAGCTTGCATTTGTGACCAAGTATCTGCCATACCCGGTTGTAATTGGCGCAATTGCTGGTCTTGTGTCGTCAGACGTGCTTGCAAGGCATCATAATCTTGTTGTTTTGCGCAACCCGTCATAAGAGCGAGCACGCATCCGCCCATTACCATAGTACGAAGAATGTTTTTTTGCATGTCCTTTCAGCCTCTTTTATAATTATTACGGAAGGTAAAACTTCCTATATTTTTTATTTCGCAGACTCATGTGTCAAAGGCTCACGCCTTGAGCGGCGCAAACCCGCCACAAGGTAGGCAAGCCCGCCGATGACGGGAATAAAAATAGCGAGCACAAACCATAATGATTTTTCTTGTTCCGTGGGAAAATAATGCCCCCGGACATGCCAAATCGCCCATAAATTAGGTATAATTGGCAATGCCAATACACACCAATGCCACCAAAGCATTTGTTCCATCATTATTTTTTCTCCTGCAGTGCGACACTTTTTTCTTCAAAATACATGCAGATGCATGTGATGATGGCGCCTACGCTAATGGCAATATCTGCCACGTTGAAGGCAGGCCAATGCCAACTGCCCACGTAGAAATCTAAGAAGTCCACGACGGCGCGAAAGCGAATCCGATCAATTAAATTGCCAAGCGCACCACCTAAAACCATGCCGAGAGATGTAAAAAGCACAGATCTATGTGTCGAGGTGCGTGTGAGAAAAAAGATAGTAATAGCTGCCACAATCGTTGCGCCCAAAAAAAGCCAAAACTGCCATTCGATATCCGCGCGATTCAAAAAACCGAAGGCCGCACCGCGATTGCGAATGTTTACAAGGTCAAAAAAACCTTCAATCACGACGATGGGCTTGTGCACGGGAATTGTCATGACCGCCCACCATTTGGTAATTTGGTCAAGCACCATGACAAAAAGTGCGACACTACAAACAATTAGATAACGCATATATTTCTTACCTGGTGGCTGTTTCTCAATAAACTCTTTTGCCTAAAAATACAAAACATCCTTTTTCTTA
>CAYJHT010000227.1:0-4517 GCA_964369615.1 uncultured Desulfovibrionaceae bacterium | reverse complement strand
GGGTCTATACAAGGGGGTTTGGGGGACGTGTGCCCTTCAGGGTGAAACTTTTTTTCCCAAAAAAAGTTTTCCCCCAAGAAGAAAAAAAGTTTTCCCAAAACCCCTTTCAAAAAAACAAAATTAAAATGAGATGCATATTTCCGACTTGCCAAATCACATCATAACAGATAGAAGGGGTGCTTGCATTGTACAGAATGGGTCGTTGAAAAAGTGCACTCTATTGCGTCCCCCTGTAAAGCGGGCAAAAAGCAAACAAGATATTTTTATCCATCTGAAGATACTTCCTTGTGAAGCTCTTTGCGCTCATCCTTTTCAACAGCCCGATAAGTTTAGGAGTATAACATGTCCTTAAGTATAGGTATTGTGGGCTTGCCAAATGTGGGTAAGTCTACCCTTTTTAATGCGCTCACAAAAGCACAAAATGCTCAAGCCGCTAATTATCCCTTCTGCACTATTGAACCAAATAAAGCCACTGTGGAAGTACCAGATGCGCGCTTAGCACAACTCACAGCACTTGCAAAACCGCAAAAAACACTCCACGCACACGTAGATTTCATCGATATTGCGGGTCTTGTACGCGGTGCCAGTAAGGGCGAAGGTCTTGGCAATCAATTTCTTGCAAATATTAGAGAGTGCGCGGCAATCGTCCATGTTGTACGCTGCTTTGAAGACGAAAACATCACTCATGTAGACGGAAGCGTCAATCCCTTGCGCGATATAGATACTATCGAAACTGAACTCCTCCTCGCAGATATGCAATCCGTTGAAAAACGCCTTGAACGTTTACGCAAACAACGAGGCGATAAAGACGCACAGGCACTCGCTGCAAAAGTTGCGGAACTGCTCGAACATATTAATAATGGAAAACCAGCAAGCACCTTTATAAAGCCGGAAAGCGATATTTTTGCAACACAATGGCGCGAAATGGGGCTTATCACAGCGCAGAAAATTATCTACTGCGCAAATGTCGATGAAGACAGCATGGCAGACGACATCCTTGCCAATAGCTCCGTGCAAGCAGTACAAAAACTTGCCGCAGAACGAGGTGCAGGCTTTGTATGTATTTGTGCAAAAATCGAAGAGGAATTACAAGGCCTTGATGATGAAGAACATGCGGAAATGCTCGAATCGTTCGGCATCGCACACAGCGGACTTGAAAGCATTATACAAACAGGCTATGCGACACTTGGTCTTTGCAGTTACTTTACAGTAGGCGAAAAGGAAGTACGCGCATGGACAATTCCACAAGAATGCAAGGCCCCGCAAGCGGCTGCTGTTATACATACAGACTTTGAACGTGGTTTCATCCGCGCGGAAGTCATCGCTTATAAAGACTTTATACAACACAAAAGCGAAGCTGCCTGTCGCACCGCAGGCGTCCTCCGCACAGAAGGAAAAGAATATATCGTCAAAGACGGCGATGTTATGCATTTCCTCTTTAATGTATAGCACCGAAGCAATAAAAAACACCGAGAAAGCGCTCCTTGAGACGCTTTCTCGGGTGTAAAATAAAATTTGACGACAATACCGCCCTTGTTATTGATTCCAACCAGGCTTATTTGCTGCCTTTAAGAACTCATTGATAGCCGATGCTCCTCCCACAAAATCAGCCATTTCAGGCCATACAGTATCCATAGCGGCTTTTTTCCACTTGGCCTCATCTTCCAATCGATCCACTTGCACACCAAGCTTTATAAGTTCTTGCTTGGCCTTGTTGCCTTCTTCCACTTGATATTGATAGACAGCATCCTGAGCGGCTTTGCCGGCGGCAACGATAAGCTTTTGGTCTTCAGCACTCATCTTCTTAAATACCCGCTCGGAAACAATAAGAGGCTGTAGCTGATATGTATAATGCACTTCTGTAATGTATTTTTGATTTGCTTCATGGAACTTCATGGCCTTAAAACCGATATAACCATAACATTGTCCATCTACAACACCTTGCTGCAAGGATGTGAACGTTTCAGACCACGAAATGGGCACGGGACTTCCGCCGAATGCTTTGTAAGACGCCAAGAGCACAGCACTTTGAGGCACACGGAACTTTAAGCCCTTCATGTCTTCCATTTTTTTGATAGGACGCACAGAGTTGGAAATATAGCGAAAATCTGTGTATGTCCACGTAAGTACACGAAAGCCAGCCTTGGTTGCATAAGTATTCATAAGGTCAGAAGCAGGACCGTTGGTTGCCACACGCACTTGCTCTAAGTTGTCAAAAAGATATGGCAAGGTGAGAACACCTAATTGCTTGGCGAAGGGCACAAGGTTTGCGATTCCTACGACGCAAAAGTCAAGGGTGCCCGTGCGCACATTGTGGATAGTTTCTGTCTCATCGCCAAGAGCGCCAGCAAAGAACAATTGTACTTCATACTTGCCTTTGCTCTGTTCTTCCACATATTTCTTAAAGGCAATGGCGGCATAGCCTTGTTCTGAATCTTCAGGATCTCCGACAGCTACCTTCAAAATCTTTGCAGCTGAGGCGTCAAGCGCACCTCCAACACACAGAAAGGAAACAGCCAACATAAGCAATAACAAACGCTTCATAGTTTCTCCTTTTGTAGAAGCTCTTTATGGTTTCACCCCTAGGATATAATCCCAGTGGCATAGACAACATAAATAAGAGTAGCAGCACCTTATGGTGTAAGCTGCACTGTATTAGGCAACCACATGACAAGGCTTGGGAATAAAACCAAGATGATGATGACAAAGATATTCACTGCCATCATAGGCAAGGCCTTCACTGCCAATTCTTCAAGGCTTACTTTAGATATGCCAGAGGCAATAAAAAGATTTTCACCCAAGGGCGGGCTTGAAAAACCGACACCACAACAACATACTAAGATAACACCGAAATGGATGGGATCTACACCATAAGCAACCATGACAGGCAATAAAACAGGTGTCACTAACAATATCAAGGCCAATGTCTCCATAAACATACCAAGAAAGAGCAAGAGCACAATGACAAAGCCCCATACCACGGCGACATTATCTGTAAAACCTAAAATCCATGCGGCAATTTCTGCAGGAATACGATATTCTGTAAGAATACGACCAAAAGCATAGGCTGTAAACACAAGCACAAGAACGCGCCCCGTTAACCATGAGGTTGTTTTTAAGCAACGCATAAAACTTTTCAAGTCTAGCTCTCTGTGTATGCAAATACCCACAAAGATAGTATAAAAAATAGCCACAACCGCTGCTTCCGTAGGTGTAAACCATCCGGCATAAATGCCGCCCAAAATAATAATGGGCGCAAGCATCGACCAAAAACCATCTTTTAACGAGTGCACAAGGCTTTTGACAGACCACTGTATAGCCCCTGTCGTTTGTAAATTGCGACACAAATATATGTGCAAAAGACTTAAACCAAGCGCAATCAGAATGCCCGGAATAATGCCACCCATGAACATCTTTGTTATAGACTGCTGTCCAGAGACACCATAAATAACCATGGGAATACTCGGCGGAATAACAATACCCACGCCGCCTGCTGTCGCTGTTGCCGCCGCTGCATAGCCAGCATCATAGCCGCGCTTTGTCATGGCAGGAATCATAAGCATGCCAACGGCTGCTGTCGTGGCAGGCCCTGAACCGGAAATAGCGCCAAAAAAAACACAGGAAAGCGCCGTAGATACGGCAAGACCGCCGGGAATAGGACCTACAATATTTTCGGCTATATGCACAAGTCGTCGTGACATACCAGCACTTTCCATAAGTGCGCCGGCAAGCACAAAGCATGGAAGAGCCATAAGAGGAAAGGACGTCATCGAGGAAAAAGCCATCTGAATCATATTGCTTAAGTCTGTCCCTGCTACCACAAAGCTGAGCATGGCTGAAATACCAAGCGCCACCATGATAGGGGTGCCAATCAAAAGCAAAATAGAAAATGATATAAAGAGTACTTGTGCAATTCCTACAGAGGTAATATCTGGAATCATACATCTTCTCCCTTATCGGCAAGCACGTGCCGGCTTTCCTCAATTGCCGCTTGATCGGGGTCTTCAATGTCCTTGTGCAAGACAAATTTAATGACATTGACCTGAATAATGCGGATAGCCATAAGTGAAAAAGCAATAGGGAAAATCAAGTAGACATAGGCTAAATTCCAATCCAAGGCAGCAGTATAATAGGGAAATTCTGCTAAATCCACAATGGATTTATAGCCATACCATGCCATAGTTATGCTAAAGAACAGCCAAAAAACATCGCCAATAAAAATACAGACCGTGGAAACGATGGGAGGGAATTTATTGAATTGCATCGTGACGCGATTGAGTGCAGAAAGGCGCGTTGCGTAGGATGCGCCGAATAAAATGAACCAGATAAAGGCAAAACGCGCAATTTCCTCTGTCCAATATAAAGATTGATCAATGGCGCGCAAAATAATCTGCATAAAAATTGTTACAACAAAGAAAACAAGCAAACACTGGCAAATGTAGCTTTCAAAGTGATCCATGAAAGCCAAAAAAAACTTTTTTAGCATAATCACCCCAATGCCGTTATATTTGTGTCAC
>CAYJHT010000226.1:0-4531 GCA_964369615.1 uncultured Desulfovibrionaceae bacterium | reverse complement strand
GAAAAAAAGAAAAAATAAAATTAGAATGCCGTGATTATTACCATGCCAGTCGTACTTTTGTGCCTTGTGCGGCCATGTATTCTTTGCATTGGCGGATGCTGTATTGTCCGTAGTGTACGATGGAGGCGATGAGTGCTGCTGAGGCTTTGCCCTTGCTTACGGCGTCGTGCATATGTGCGGGGCTACCTGCGCCACCGGAGGCTATGACGGGGATGCTGACGGTTTCGCAGATGCGGCGTGTGAGTGTGAGTTCGTAGCCGTCACGGGTGCCATCGGCATCGATGGAGTTGACGCACAGTTCACCGGCGCCGAGGGATTCGCAGTGCTTTGCCCATTGTAGGGCATCTATTCCCATGTAGGTGCGTCCGCCGTGGATGACAATTTCGTAGCCGGAGGGGATGTTTTCATTTACGGGGACGCTTTTCACATCCATGCCGACGACAATGGCTTGTGAGCCGAATGCGGCGGCGCCTTGGCTTATTATTTCGGGATTTTTTACGGCGGCGGAATTGACGGAGACTTTTTCTGCGCCTGCGAGGAGTACGGCGCGCATATCGTCTACAGTAGTTATGCCGCCGCCGACGCTAAAGGGTATAAATATTTGTTCTGCCACGCGTTGTACGACGTCGAGGAATATGGCACGTCGTTCATGTGAGGCTGTGATATCGTAGAAGACGATTTCGTCTGCGCCTTCTTCGTAGTAGCGTCGGGCTGTTTCTACGGGGTCGCCGATATCTACATTGCCTTCAAAGCGTACGCCCTTTGTGAGGCGTCCGTCGCGCACGTCGAGGCATGGAATAACACGCTTACTGAGCATGGTGCAGGTCCTTTTTTTGGCAATATTCGGAGAAGTTTTTCAGCATTTGTAGTCCTGGTGTGCCGCTTTTTTCGAGGTGAAATTGTACAGCCCAGAGGCCATCTCGTCCGTAGACGCTGCAAAAATCTTGTCCGTAATGGGAGGTAGCGAGTATGAGATTTGGGTCTGGTTCTACATAGTAGCTGTGGACGAAGTAAAATTCTGCGTCTGTTGGGACATTATGAAAGAGGCAACTTTCTTTATGTTTTAGGAGGCTATTCCAGCCCATATGCGGTATACGAATAGGGGAGCCGTCTTCTTCTTGTAGTGTATTTGCAAAGAGTCGGCAGCGTCCTTGTACGAGTGCGAGTGTTTGCGTGTTATTTTCGTCGCTTTGTTCTAGGAGTATTTGGCATCCAAGACAGATGCCTAGCAGTGGTTTTTGTGCGGCGACAAGGTCTTTGAGTACGGTATCCATGCCACTTGTGCGCAGGTGTTCCATGGCTTGTCCTGCAGCACCGACCCCTGGAAATATGATGCCTTGTGCGGCATAGAGTTCTTCGGGGCGTGCGGTGATTTTGCAGTCAATCTCTAGGTGTTCAAGTGCGCGGCGCACGCTTGTTTGGTTGCCGGCTTCATAATCTAGAATTGCTAACATAAGCTTGTGATCCTTTTGTGCTTCGTGTGGGGTATGTATTAGGCTGCAAGGGCGATTTCGAGTACAAATGTGCCCTTTGGAAGCTTAAAAGGAATGACAACGGTGACGGTGTTGTCGACACAAGGTATCATGCACGCCTTGCCTTCAATGAGTGTGGGTGTGGAGCCTTGGTAGACGCGTCCGACTTCTGCAAGGCAGCGTCGCACGTCGCCGGAAATGATATTTGTCAGTTCGCCTACGACGCCGCTGCAGCCGTCATCCAAGTCGCCAAAGAGCGTCATGGTACAAAAAACGGCGGCTTCTTCTGTGAAGCTCAGCGCAAGCGTGCCCTTTTGCACTTTGTCTTGTTCGAAGAAGACATAGGCGGAGAAGTCTCCGTATGTTTCCTGACCTTTTTTGACAGAGGGTTTTCCGGGTACTGGGCTGATGCAGAGCATCATTTCAAAAACCTTCAAAGTGGCCTGTGTAAAGGCCTGCGTTACGGCTTTAATATCCATTGGTCCTCGCTCTCATGCTTCCGCGAGAAGCATCATTCACAAAGGGCATTTTCATATGCCCTGCACGTATCCTGTCTGTATAAACGAATCAACTAAATCAAAGACAAGTTCATTTCCACAAAATGTACCTTGCGCGATGCTGCGTTTAAATGATGCAAGTTGTCCTTCAAAGTCTTGTAAAAGCTTTGGTTTAAGATGCATCATATTTGCTTGCATGCCATAGCCTAGTTTTTCCACATAGTGTGCATTTAAGCGTTGTTCCACCATAGCCATGATGGGCAATGTCAAAATGGGTTTTCCTAGGTACAAGGATTCTGTCATAAGTGTATGACCTCCGCCTTGGACGACATAGGTGCAGCCTTCGAGCAGTTGTAAAAAGGTTTGTTCCGACTTTTCCATAAAGACGACGTTTTTCTCGCGTCCTTGGGTGCGATCGTACCCGAAGACGTAGCAGGTTCTGTCTGTGGCTTGTTGTAAGAAGTCCACAAGCCCCTTATGCGTTGCATTGCTCTGATACACGAGGACATGTCCGTCGTCACGCGGGTGTGCGTTCATGAGTGCGTCGCGTAAAATAGGTGGCACCACACGCGCACGATATTTTTTTTGCACGGGTGGTGCATAAAACGACACAATAATATTTTGTGCCGTAGGGCGAAAAAGGTATCGTGGTGTCAGCCCTTGAACAGTATAATCAAAAAGCATATCTCTTGGCAAGTCATGTTCACAACAGGTCAAAACATGCTGATGGTCAAGGGTGAGGCAGGGTAGGGCTGTGCGTTCAGCTGCGCGTGGAACAAAGTATTCTAGGTCTGTCATGCACACATCTGGTTTAAATGCTTCGATGAGGTCTACAACTTCCTGAATATAGCGTTCTCGATGCCACAAAAGCGGCAATGCTTTTGCGACAGTTGCGCCAATATCTACCTTATAATTGCGAAAAACTGTACCTAAGTTCGGTATCTTGTGTACAGGAAATTCGTCCGTAAACACCTTGAGCGCGTCATCATTGGCGACAAAAAGAAAATCATGTTGCCCAAGCTTTCTTGCAATCGTCAACCCTCGCATGGCGTGACCATGTCCGGTTCCATGAATACCATAAAGAATGCGTGCCATGCTTATCCCTTTTTAATCTGCCATGACCTTAGCAATATCTAGAAATGCCCAAGTACGCAAGGAAAATTTTTCAAGAATTTTTCACGAAAAAAAACCTGTGATACTTTGCTCATGCTGGCATTTAGCATGCATATCTTGCGTGTGCGCTTAAAAAACTTTATTGCTTGGTGGGGCAAATTTTTTTTGAAAAGCGTCTCTTGCTATGCGCGTTTTTCAAGCAGTTTTTTAAGGACGTGATTTTCCACGCTGAGGGCATTGTTCGCTTCCCTTAATTGCTCCAGTTGCGGCAGTAAGATATCCTTTGTGTGGTCGTGTATATTTTGTAAAAGTTCTATAGTTTTAATTTTTTGAATAACGAGTCGTGCTTCGTCGCCTGTTTTGTGTGTGAGTGGGTCGATGTTGGTATAGATGAGTGGGAAGATATCTTGATCATGCATGGGTTTGAGTATCCATGCGTATTCGATGAAGTCTTCGTAGCGCATGCGTGAAATGGCCTCTATGGATTCAAAGACTTTTGTGCGTTTTGTGGTTTTTTCTGTGCGCCAGAGGATGGTTTGCGCATTGCCGTTATCGGTTTGTGTGCAGTAGGAAAAATCCGGATACATATCGTGTATGGCAAAAATTGCTTTAAAGACATCGCCTTGCCATGCGGAGTCGGCAAATAGTCCTGCGTAATCTTTTAGAGTGTCTTGTTTTTTTACACAGGGCATGGCGGCAAAGCAGTTGCTTGGTACGGTGTCGTCAAAAATCCAGACGGTTTTTTCATGACTGAAGGGGAGGCTGTTTGCAAAATCGCGCAGGGTCTGTTCAAATGTGTGCAGTCCGTCGAGGTAGATGATGTCGAACTTGAAGGGGGTATTGTGGTATTTCTTTTCTAGAAGGAGAGAGCGTTCGGGGAATTGTGTAAAAAAGTCGTCCGACGTTGTGTTATAGAAATGTGCATTATCATTGGCGTATATTTGTGGGTCAAAGCGGAATAAGGGGTCAACGGCGACTTTGAAGGGGACATCAAGGTTTAAGAATGTGCCTCCTTCAAATACGCCTATTTCGAGATAGCTTTGCGCGTAAAAAGCATCGATAAGTGTTTGAATGCGTTTGAATGTGGGTTCGGCACGTTTTTCATGTATTATTGCAAGTGCTTGGTCGTCGTGGTTCATATTGAGTTTTTGCGTGCGATAGAGTTCGAGTTCTTGTTTTCGTTCATGATTATCTGGTTCAAGTGCCACAGCCTTTCGTGCAGCCTCGATTGCTTTGTCGAGGTTTTCGTTTTTTGCGTGGTGGCTTGCTGTTTGTGCGTCATTCCAAAAAGTGGAAGGGTACATGCCGTAATGTATGATGTTCATAGTTTCCTCGGAGTATTTTAAGTGGGGTGGCAATATGCGACTTGCGTTTTTTTTGTCGGTACTGCCTTACGAAAAAAAAGTGCAAAAAAAATGCCATACAAAACATACGTAGAAGGCAATGGCA
>CAYJHT010000225.1:0-4560 GCA_964369615.1 uncultured Desulfovibrionaceae bacterium | reverse complement strand
TGTATTTTTCCACAGCCATTTCTATGCCGCCGAGCATGTAGAAGTCGCCTTCTGCGAGGTGGTCATATTCGCCGTCAAGGATGCCCTTGAAGCCTTTGACTGTTTCGACGAGCGGAACGTATTGCCCCGGTGTACCTGTGAATGTTTCTGCCACGTGGAAGGGTTGTGACAAGAAACGTTGGATACGGCGAGCGCGTGCCACAACGATTTTATCGTCGTCAGACAGTTCGTCCATCCCGAGGATGGCGATGATGTCTTGCAAGTCTTTGTATTTTTGGAGCACCATTTGCACTTGACGTGCCACGGTGTAGTGATCTTCCCCCACAACATTGGGGTCAAGGATACGTGATGTGGAGTCGAGTGGGTCCACCGCAGGGTAGATGCCAAGTTCTGCAATTTGACGGGAAAGCACGAGGGTACCGTCAAGGTGCGAGAATGTGGTAGCAGGTGCGGGGTCAGTCAAGTCATCCGCGGGCACGTAAACGGCCTGTACGGATGTGATGGAGCCTTTGTTTGTGGACGTAATGCGCTCTTGTAGGCCGCCAAGGTCGGTGCCGAGTGTGGGCTGGTAGCCCACAGCGGAGGGCATACGACCGAGAAGTGCGGACACTTCTGAGCCTGCTTGTGTGAAGCGGAAGATGTTGTCAACAAAGAGAAGCACGTCTTGATTTTCTTCGTCACGGAAGTATTCCGCGCAGGCAAGAGCAGTCAAGGCCACGCGTGCGCGTGCTCCCGGAGGTTCGTTCATCTGTCCGTAGACAAGGATAGCGCGTTCGAGAACGCCGGCGTCTTTGAGTTCGTGATAGAGGTCGTTTCCTTCACGAGTGCGTTCACCAACACCTGCGAACACGGAGCTACCGCCGTGTTGCTTTGCGATATTGTTAATCATTTCCATGAGGATAACGGTTTTACCAACGCCTGCGCCGCCGAAGAGACCCATTTTGCCGCCCTTGGGGAAGGGGATGAGCAAGTCCACGACCTTGATGCCGGTTTCAAGCAGTTCCACGGTGGTATTTTGTTCCGTAAACTCAGGGGCAGGGCGGTGGATTGGGTAGTATTTTTCGGATTCGATGGGGCCGGCTTCGTCGATGGGGCGTCCGATGACGTTCATGATACGGCTGACGGCTGCTTTACCTACGGGCACCATGATTGGTTCGCCGGTATCTACAGCTTCCATGCCGCGCACGAGGCCTTCGGTGGCGTCCATGGCGATGGTACGAACTACGTTATCGCCAAGGTGTTGTGCCACTTCGCACACGAGGTCGGGTGCATCGGTGTTATTTGGGTTTTTAATCTCAAGAGCATTGAGAATGTTGGGCAGTGTGCCCGGGAATTCCACGTCAACGACGGCGCCGATGACCTGAACAATTTTGCCAATATTTGCACTCATATCTATTACGCTCCCTGTTAGCCATTCAGCGCTTCAGCGCCACTTACAATGTCCATAAGGTCACTGGTAATGGCAGCCTGACGGGTCTTGTTATACAGCAAGGTCAGTACGCGAGCCATTTCGTCGCAATTTCGTGTGGCATTATCCATAGCTGCCATACGTGCGGCGTGCTCACTGCAAGAGGTGTCCAGAAGGCCGCGGTATATTTGTACCTTTACATATCTAGGCAAGAGTTCAGCAAGGAGCTGTTCTTCTTGTGGTTCGTAGAGGTATTGTTGCCCTGGTCCTTCATTTTCACCCGATGCCTGTGCCTCAGGTACGTCTGCGTCGTCGCCCTTGGGTGTTGCGATGGGAAGAAGGCTTTGTACGACGGGCACTTGTCGTGCCACTGAGATGAACTCCCCGTACACAAGGTACACTTCGTCCAAGTTCAGGCTTTCATAGCCGTGCATAACTTCATTTCCCACCTGACCTGCCAAGGCAAAATCAAAGGAACCCATTTTATCGCCGAAGGCGAGTAGGGTAGTGTACTTTGTTTTTGCCACGGTGTCGCGGCCTTTTTTCCCCACACAGATGAACTTGACGTCCATGCCTTCGTCTTCTTTTTCCTTAGCGAGTTTGAGGGCTGAGGAAATAAGGTTGCCGTTAAAGCTGCCGCACAGGCCTCTGTCAGAGGTGGCGAGTACGATTGCGCACGTCTTTTTTTCGCTGTGTGTTTCCAGCAAGGGGTGGGCGCTTCCTTCGGCCTTGGCAGCCAAGTCCACAAGCATGGACTGGAACTTTGCCGCATACGGACGGAATCGCTCAATGCGGGATTGGGCACCGCGCAATTTCGCCGAGGCCACCATATTCATAGCCTTGGTTATTTGCTTGGTTTTCCCAACACCCACAATTTTCATTTTGACATCTTTTAATGAAGCCATATATCACCCCCGGCCTTAGGCTCGGAAGCTTTGCTTGAAAGCTTCTATGGCAGACTTGAGTCCTTCTTCAACAGCCGCATCAAGGGCCTGTTTTTCTTTAATTCCCGCCAAAGCATCTTTTTTGACTTCACGAAGGTAGGTCAAAAGTTCGCTTTCAAAGCGGCGGATTTCTTCCACAGGAACGTCGTCCATATAGCCGCGTGTTGCTGCATACATGGAAGCTACTTGCTCTTCAACGGGCATTGGTTCGTATTGTGGTTGTTTTAGGAGTTCCACAAGACGTGCGCCGCGGTCGAGTTTTGCCTTTGTGGCTTTGTCAAGGTCAGAGCCAAATTGGGCAAAGGCTGCAAGTTCACGATACTGGGCAAGGTCAAGACGCATGGTGCCTGCTACTTGCTTCATAGCCTTAATTTGCGCTGCACCACCCACGCGCGATACGGAAAGACCTACGTTAATAGCAGGGCGGATGCCTGCGTTAAAGAGGTTCGGCTCAAGATATACCTGACCGTCCGTAATAGAAATAACGTTTGTGGGGATGTATGCGGACACGTCGCCTGCTTGTGTTTCAATGATGGGCAATGCCGTCAAGGAGCCTGCGCCGAGTTCGTCATTCACCTTTGCGGCGCGCTCAAGCAAGCGTGAGTGCAAGTAGAAAACGTCGCCGGGATAGGCTTCACGTCCTGGAGGACGACGGAGCAAGAGAGACATTTGGCGATAAGCTACGGCCTGCTTTGAAAGGTCATCGTAGATGATGAGAGCGTGTTGGCCGCTGTCGCGATAAAATTCAGCCATGGTGCAGCCTGTGTAGGCGGCGATGAACTGCAAGGGAGCAGGTTCTGAGGCGGTGGCTGAGATGATGGTGGTGTATTCCATGGCGCCGTATTTACGCAATGTTTCTGCCACAAGTGCTACGGTTGCTTTTTTCTGACCGATAGCAACGTAGAAGCAGCGGATGCCCGTTTCTTTTTGTGCCAAGATAGCGTCGATACATACGGCGGTTTTGCCTGTTTGGCGGTCACCGATGACAAGTTCGCGTTGTCCGCGTCCGATAGGAGTCATGCCGTCGATGGCTTTAATGCCTGTAGGCATGGGTTCGTGTACGGATTTACGTGCAATGATACCGGGGGCTTTAAGTTCCACGGGACGCACGTCTTTAACGTCAATGGGGCCAAGTCCGTCGAGGGGTTGACCCAATGGGTTAAGTACGCGACCCATGACTGTGTCGCCCACAGGCACGGAGAAGATTTTCCCAGTACGTTTTACGGGATCGCCTTCTTTGATTTCGGTATCTGGGCCTAGCAAGGCTACACCGACGTTGTCCTCTTCTAGGTTCAGAACCATGCCCATGAGTCCGCCGGGGAATTCGAGCAATTCCATGGCCATGGCATTTTGCACGCCGTAAACACGCGCGATACCGTCGCCCACGTACAAGACGGTGCCGGTTTCGCTCATCTCCACGCGCTGATCATAATTTTGGATCTGATCCTCAATGATTTTGCTAATCTCTTCAGCTTTAATCTGCATGTGCTATTTACCCCTCTTGATTGTCTCCAGCCCTCTTGATTATCTCGCGAAGGATATCAAGTTGCGCGCGAACGCTTGCGTCCATCACGCGGTCGCCAACTTTCAATACGATGCCGCCCAAGATGGAAGCGTCTACATCAAAGGTAAGCTCAAGGCTTTTCCCTGCTTTTGCTTCCAATTGTTTTTTGATGACGCCGCGTTTCTTGTTATCCAAGGGCACTGCTGTGAGCAGGTGACCTCGTATAACGCCCTTCTCATCATCGAGGAGGGTGCTATAGCAAGAGGCAATGCGTCGAAGGTTGGACAGGCGGTTTTTATCAGCAAGAAGCAAGCAAAAGTTGCTCATGGTGGTATTTGCACCTATGGCTGTGAGGACACTGCCGAGCACTCTTTTCTTTTCATCTGCTGTGACTACAGGACTTTTAAAGACCTTGTCTAGGTCTGGCGAAGCTTGCAACATGGAATCAAGTTGCGTAAAGTTTTTGCCATACTGTTCAAGGTCTGACATTCCGGTTTTTTTGCCAATAGCAAATAAGGCATTGGCATATCTGCGAGCTATGACGGTGTCGTTCAATTGAGCACCACCTTTGTCAGGGAGTTGTTGATGAGCTTGGTGTGCTCAGCACTTCCAAGCTTAGACTCCAAAGCCTTTGCTGCGGCATTGACGATATCATCGGCAATGGCGGCGCGCACATCTGCCAAAACAGCGCGGCCTTCATTTTC
>CAYJHT010000224.1:0-4562 GCA_964369615.1 uncultured Desulfovibrionaceae bacterium | reverse complement strand
AAAAAAAGTTTTCCCCCAAGAAAAAAAATTAAAAAACAAAAACAGTTTTTAGTTTTTTTTGGAAAGTATTTATTTTGATTGGGTTATAATTTCATGAAGCTTGTCGCTGAGTCCTTGCAAGTCCGGTTTTGCAAATTGTGCGTCAGCACCTACAGAACGACACTTTTTAGAAAGACTGTCACTAATCATAGACGAAAACATCGCAACAGGAATCTTGGTGAGCATAGGATGATCCTTAATTTTTTTACACAAAGCAAGGCCATCCATTGAAGGCATTTCAATATCAGAAATGATACCTTCCACAAAGTCAGTAATCGGTCGATTCTCCGCTTCTGCTTGCTCCACCATGCCCATAAGTTGTGACCATGCGTCTTGACCGTTCACGGCCTGAGTCACCTCAAAGCGACCCTCCTTAAGGAGCAAGGCCAAGACAAGGCGACGAATACTGCTTGAATCATCCGCGTGAAGAATACGATATTGACGCTCAACAGCAGGCTCCTCATCCTCCACAACTTCGTCCATACGCATAACCATATCAGGATGCAATTCAGCCACAATAGCTTCCAAGTCAAGAAGAAAGATGACGCGGTCATCCATACGCACAACGCCCGTAACAGCACTACGACTCATCTTCTGAAGTAAATTACCCGGCGCCTCAACATCCGTCCAACTCAAACGATAAATACGGTTGACACCAGAAACGAGAAAGGCTGTGGTTATGGAGTTAAATTCGGTGACAATAATTTTCGAGTCATAATTTTGGATAGGGGCATCGCTGAGGTACTTTGCCACGTCCACAAGCGGAACGACGCGTCCGTTTCTATGGGCAAAGATTCCGATAATCGCCGGGTGACGCATTTCTGGCATGGTAGTAATTTTCTGCGGGCGAATAATTTCCACGACTTTAGCCACATTCAGACCATAATGGCCTCTGTAGCCGTCTTCCTCCACATAAAATTCCATAATTTCCAATTCATTTGTGCCCGACTCTAGCAAGATATTTGTCTGCGTCATATTCTCCCCCAGTTCTCAATACCAGTCTTTTCATGTCACCAGCCCGATCTAAAAGGACGCCCCATGAAAGCTTCATAAGCTCTCTACGGCACAAGCGTCTTTTATCTTTAGGGTGAAGATAAAAAAAACACTTTCTCCATACAGACGTCCCCTGTACATGAGGCAAGTAAGAAAATCAAGCAGATTTCTAAACTAAAAATCAGCGCCAGTAAAGATGCCTACAGCACTTGCCTTTGTTTATTTAAAATACTTGTGGGGGGAAACTTTTTTTAGAAAAAAAGTTGCCCCCCACAAGCCTTTCAAAAAAATTAAACTTTAAAAAAATGCTAACTTGCTGCGCCTTGGCGTTGGCGCAAACATTCGGCCATCAATTCTTTTGTAGCAATGTTATTTGGGGCGACTTCAACACCACGCTTTAAATAAGGATAGGCGCGACGAAATTCCCCCGCTGCCATAAGCGCTTTTGCAATCATCGTAAAGACGGCGTGCTCAGTTTTGTAATACTTAAGCGCTTCGCCAAAAAAAGCATCAGCTTCTGAGACTTTTTTCTGCTCTAAGGCCTTAATGCCGTAGTTAAGATTTTCGTCGATTTTTAATTTTCTGTTAAGCGCAGTTTTGTGATCTTCTTGGCCTTCTGTACTGCGCAAGGATTGATAGACCTTTGCTAAAGGGGCGAGAAGATTTTTTTCTTGTCCCGGTTGATAAATGAGCGGTGCTTTAAGTGTATCCTTAATAGTGGCATCACGGCTCAGTATTTGCACAACCTCACGCAGGAGTGAGCGTATGTCTGTGGGGGCTTGGGCAGTGCCAATCTCGCGTATGGCGACGACCATGGAGGCGAGTGCTCTTGGCAAGTCTTTTCGTTGATAGTAAGTTTTAGCTCGGCCTAGGTTTTCGCGGACGCTTTTGGCATTCATAGTTATTATCCTCTCAAGTTTGATACTTTTGTAATCATACTTTTTTTTGGGATAAAATGCAAGAAAATGAAATCTAAAGAATGTCAAGACCTTAGACATTTCATAAAAATTTGAATTTTAGCACGGTTTTTTCGTTGCCTTTTCCTATTGCTTACGATATAAGCATCAGTTCCCAAGCATGAATGCGCATCTATTGCCGCACTTGCAAGAGAGAACAATTCACCTGCCCCTCTGAGCGAATGGGTCGTGTGGATATTAAAGGAGCTGTCATGAACATAATGAAAAAAATCGAACTTGAAAACATGCGTATGGATTTGCCCAAATTCCGTTCGGGCGACACCATTAAAGTACATTTGCGCATTGTGGAAGGCGAGAAAGAGCGCATCCAGATATTTCAAGGTAACGTTATCCGCATAAAGCGTGGCACGACGGACGCCACATTTACAGTGCGTAAAGTTTCCAATGGTATTGGCGTTGAGCGTATCTTCCCCACGCACTCCCCCTTTATTGACCGCGTTGAGGTCGTGAGCTTGGGTCGTGTGCGTCGTAGCCGCCTTTACTACTTGCGCGAACTCAAGGGCAAGGCTGCACGTATTAAGCCGCGCAACCGCTACTAAAATTTCCAGCATTACCGACGGGGACATGCATATGCTGTATGTCCCCGTTTTTTTTCGTCGTGCTTTTGCACGGATCGGAGACAGACTGTATGAATGTCCTATGGCTTGGCAATCCTCTTTTTTCTGTGCCTCTTTCGGGGCTTGGGTGGCGCGTACACATCTATAATTATGAGGAATTGACATTTTTTGCATGGGATGAACTTGTGGCTTTAGCTGGGTTTGAGCCGGATGTTCTTGTCCTTTCCGACAAGAGTTTGCCGCCGCACGTGCTGGGTATAGAAAGGTTTCCCTGTGTCACAGTGTGCTATGCAGTGGATACGCATATACACAGCTGGCTCCCCTTGTATGGTCAGGCTTTTGACATCTGTCTTGTGAGCCTATTTGACCATATTCCCTTTTTCCAAAATAAGCGCCTTGCGAACGATATGGTGCATTGGTGTCCGCCTGCTGCAAAGGACGACGATGCTCCTATGCCTCATATTACGCCGGAGCACGACTGTCTTTTTGTGGGAAGCATACACCCGACCCTTACGCCAAAAAGAATAGCTTTTTTTGAGGAATTAAAAAAGTCTGTGCACGGGCTTCATATTGAAAGTGGCGCATATAAAGATCTTTTCCCTTATGGTCGTACACTTATCAACCATTCGGAACAGGGCGACATGAATTTCCGAATCTTTGAGGCCATGGGTTGTGGCGGCTGTCTTGTGACGCCTCGTATTGGACACGGTATGGAGCGCTTTTTCACCCACGGGGAAGAGTGCATGCTCTATGATATTGACGACCCAAGCGAGGCCGCCTCGCATATCCATACATTATTGGCAAACCCTGTTAAGGCGCAAAATATGGCATCGCGCGCTCTGGAGAAGATTGACTCTGCCCATCGACAAAGGCACAGAGCACAGGCATTTATGGATATAATAGGACACAAAGACAAATCTTTTTGGCAAGACTGCATAAGACAACGTCACGCTGTGGCGCACGAATTGCATAAACAATTTCTACGTCCACTCTACCTACTCATGGCTGATGCTTATAAAAGCCCTGCTATGAAACGGGCATACTTGCACGCTGCACGGGCTTAAAGTATGCGATGCGAAATTCTCAAAAACCGTGTACTCTGTAGCTATGTATTTTGAGGAACCCCTTTGGGGGGAATTTTTTAACCATTTTTTCGTCTCGTTGGGAATGCATGATATATGATGTGCATTCACTATATAGAGGAGTTTTTTTATGATTCGTAAATTATCACTACTTGGTATATTATGTTTTTCCATGGTGTTCATGGTTGCGTGTAATTCTACTTCCACCACAAATGCCGTCGCAGTACTTGACACTACAAAGATTTTAGAAGGCAGCGTGATCGGCAAGCAGGCTATCGCTTTCATTGAGGATATGCAATCTAAGGTGGAAGCTGAGGTCATGAAGCTTCAGGAAGAATACCAAAAAAACCCTGAAAACCTTTATTTACAACAGGTTGTACAAGTTGTGTCCATGCAATTACAGCAATATATGGGCGCCGAACAACAAGCCGTAGCTACAAGCTATAATGACCTTCTTCAGACGGTGCTTGATGAGTACAGAGCGAGCAAGGGTATCAAGGTCGTTTTACCTACATCTACACTGCTCAACTATGACTCGGCTGTTGATATCAGCGCAGATGTCATCGCACTTTTGGATACAAAGACTTTGACATTCAAGGAGGCTTCCCCCGTAACTCCTGCTGAAATTGTCAAGCAAATCCTTGAGTCGATTCCAAAGCCTGAAGAAGCCCCTGCTGACACGGAGACAGAAGAAGCGCCAGAGCCTGTCACAGAGCCTGCTCCTGAAGCTGAAACGCCTGCGGAATAATTTCCCTATTTGTTCATAAAAAATATATGGGGGAAGCTTTTCTTTAAGAGAAGCTTCCCCCATATGTTTTTTAAAAGTTTATTTTTGTTTTTTCTGAAAAGCTTGTGGGGGGGAAAAATTTTTTTTTTTAAAAAAATTTGGCCCCCCCCCCCCCCCAAACAAAAAA
>CAYJHT010000223.1:0-4563 GCA_964369615.1 uncultured Desulfovibrionaceae bacterium | reverse complement strand
GGAAAACTTTTTTTTCCCAAAAAAAGTTTTCCCCCAAGAAAAAAGTTTTCCCCAAACCCCTTTCAAAAAAACAAAATTAGAATGCCGTGGAGAATACCCTCATCTCACATAAAAAATTTGAAAATGAAATTGACATTTATTTGCAAAGAAGATAAGAAATTCTCTGTTATGATGAACAATGGAAAAAGGAGCTTTTGTGAATCCGCTACACGTCATCGCTTCGTTGCACTTGCTTGTTGACATTCAGCAACCTGTTTTTTTATGGGGAGCGCCGGGCATTGGAAAAAGTCAAATTGTTGCACAAGTTGCTCGTGAAAAGCACTTTGAGCTTGTTGATATCCGTGCTGTACTTCTTGATCCTGTCGATATTCGGGGTTTGCCGCGTATAAGTGAAGAGGGACAGACGTCGTGGTGTCCTCCTTCCTTTTTACCAAGGAGTGATTCTAAGGAACAAGGTATTGTTTTTCTTGATGAGCTTAATGCTGCGCCACCTCTTGTACAGGCTGCTTGTTACCAACTTGTCCTTGATAGATGTGTTGGGGAATATGTTTTGCCGGATGGCTGGACGGTTATTGCGGCGGGCAATGGGGAGCGTGATCGATCTGTGACGCACAGGATGCCAACGGCATTGGCAAACAGAATGGTACACATTGATATGCAAACCTCGGCCGATGACTGGCTTGTTTGGGCAGAAAAGGCGAATATCCGCCCTGAGATATTGGCATTTTTGCGTTTTAGGCCGAAGCTTATACATGATTTTGACCCACAGCATTCGGGTAAAGCTTTTGCGTCTCCTCGTTCATGGGAGTTTATGTCTCGTATTCTTAGTGCTGCTGTGCATGAGGCACATGAAGCGCTTGAGTACGAACTTTTTCAAGGAACGGTTGGCATGAGCGCCGCGACAGAGTTTATGGGTTTTTTACGTGTATGGCGCGATCTTCCAACCGTCGACAATATTCTTGCAGATCCTACAGGACACGAGGTGCCGACAGACCCTGCCACGCTCTATGCGCTTTGTGAGGCATTGGGCGCAAAGACCCATGCGCAGAATATTGACCAAGTGATCGCATTTGCACTTCGCATGCCAGCGGAATTTTCTGTCTTGTTGGTGCGCACGGCTGTTTGTAAGGATGAAAGCCTTGTACAGACAACGGCTTTTGCAGATTGGGCACAGAAAAATGCTCATGTGCTTATGTGATATAGGTAGTACGGAATATTTTATGAAGGTTTTTGCATTATGAATCAAGTAGAAAGTGCGCATTCCTGTAGTGTTCATGATATCGAATCAGATGCTTTGAAAAGTATGCAAAAAGCACGGGCAGACCTTCTGTTTACACATCCTTTTTTTGGCTCTCTTGCTTTAAAGCTGACACTTAAGGCGGACAAAGATTGTGCGAATTTGTGGACTGACGGCAAAACTCTTGCGTACAATCCACACTTTATTTCTATTCTCCCTCATGAACATATTATAGCCGTGCAAGCCCATGAAATCTTACATATTGCGTGCAATCATCATATCAGACGTCAAGGACGTGATGCACGCTTGTGGAATAAAGCTTGTGATTACGCTGTCAGCGGACTTTTGCGAGAAGCCGGTTTTATCCTGCCTGCGAGTTTGTTTGAAGACGATGAGAGCTACGACAATATGAGTGTGGATGCCATATATACGGCCTTGTCGCTTCTTGAAGGACAAGAGACGCATGGCGGCGCCGAACAGGCGCTGACCACTGAGGAGACGGACGCGCTTGACGAAGCGTCTGGCGGTGCTGAAAATGAGGCAGAAGGGGAAGGAGTAGAAACAGAAAAGCCCGAAAAAAAAGCTGATTCCGGGGAAGATGGTGATGGGGAAGAGCAGGTAAAAACAGCTTCAAAGTCTCATGGTGCCGACAATGACCAAGGAAGCCGTGCTTCAAAGACAGATTTTTTTGGTGAAATAAAGGATCATCCCCTGCTGAGCAAGGAAAGCGAGAAGGATCGACAGAGGGCAGAAGAGGACTCTCTCATCCAAATTACACAGGCCATACACAGTGCTCAAGGGCATGGTGATGTGCCTGTGGGCTTGTTGCGACTTTATTATTCGCGCGTGCGCCCAAGTCTTGACTGGCAAACGCTTTTGCAGCGTTTTCTTGAGAATTGTAGTGATGGTGATTATTCATGGTCAATGCCAAATAAACGTTATATTTCACAAAATATTTATCTTCCGTCGCGTAAAGAAGCGCGCATTCCCCTTATTGCGCTTGCTATTGACGCGTCCGGCTCTGTGGATAATACACTCCTTTCACTTTTTTGTAAGGAGCTAGAGCATATTTTACATGTATACGATACACAGTTATTCATCATGTATCATGATGTCGTCGTACAAAAGCACGATTTGTATTCCCGTGCGGACATGCCTTTACGTCTACATGTGCACGGCGGCGGCGGAACAAGTTATAAACATATTCCTGAGTATTTAGAAAAGGAAAATATACAGCCCGCATGCCTTTTGTGGTTCACTGACTTTCAGTGCAATCTTTTTCCGGAAGAGCCCCCGTATCCTGTTCTTTGGCTTGCGACACAGGATGACGCACAACGACCTCCTTTTGGGGAAGTGGTAACTCTCAACATTCCAGACGGAGCAAAAAATGAGAATTGAATGGTCCATAACAAAGCAACGTGGCAATATACGCCCTGTGCTCGCCTATTCTTTTATTGTTGAAAAGTTTGAAAAAGAATTAGCCTTGCCCCCCATTCTTGTAGAGTCTACTATTCCAGAGCCTCTTGAGCCTTGGCAAGGATATTGCTATCCAAATGAATTTGAACGCTCTCAAATACCTGAATATAAAGGCTGTTATCGCCTTGAGCTGATATCTCATAAGGGCAGGACATGGAAACAAGAGCTACGATTGCCGTGGCGCGCTGACAATGATTATCCTGAAGTAGAAGAATCCTTCCAACGCTTGCGCGAAGCTTTTGAAAAAGAACTCTCCTGTGCCAATCAAAGCGCACCCATGAATGAATGCGCTTCCATGCAACTGACTGACATGGCAACGCAAAATATTGCACCGTCTGTGCTGGCAGAAAAATTCTTGCGCTTTGCACGGCAAGAAAATTTTCATTGACGCGCTTTTGTGAACGTGCCAAAACAAAATCTGTGAATTGAAAAATACAATTGGCACGAAGACAAGCAGGTAATAATCATGCAGAGAGACGTCATGCAGTGGCTCAATGAGCGACAAAAAGTTTTGCAAGAGGCACAATGCATTGTGGTGAAAGTTGGCAGTGCTGTACTGACAAATGAAACAGGCCTAGACCTGAGTGTTATTCAAAATATTGCCGACCAAATTGCTTTTTTACACGCATTGCCCACACACAAAACGCAACAAAGGCGTATTGTGCTTGTGTCGTCCGGTGCTGTTGCCGCAGGGCGTGCTGCCCTGCGCGATGTGAGCACCAAAGCACAAGAAGCATATACTCATTGCCTTGCAGGTAAACAAGCCGCCGCCGCCATAGGTCAAAGTCACCTTATGCATCACTATACCATGGCCTTTGCAAAGCACGGACTTGCAACAGCACAAATCCTCTTGACACGCGACGATGTGCGCTCTCGACAACGATTTCTTAACGCTCGCAACACATTTTCAACCCTTCTTTCATGGGGTGTTGTCCCCATTGTGAACGAAAACGATACTGTTTCTGTCCATGACCTTAAATTTGGCGACAATGACTGTCTTGCAAGTCTGCTTGTCAACCTTGTAGAAGCAAACCTTATCATAAACTTGACCTCCGCACCGGGGGTCCTCGACAAAGACCCAAACCTGCACCCAGACGCTGCCGTCATGCCCCATATCCCCTATATTCACAATCTTGACTTGCACACACTTTGTAGCAGCAAGACGAGTGTAGGCACAGGTGGCATGTACGCAAAGCTTCTCGCCGCACGCCGCGTGGCACACCTTGGAGTTCCCACACTCATTTTACCAGGAAGACAGCCAGATGTCATGCGCTCTGCCTTGCAACAACACACTCATGGTACATGGATTCCTGCGGAACCGCACAGTATTTCACGGCGTAAATTTTGGCTTGCATATCAGTCCGAACCAACAGGTACACTCTTTATTGATAAAGGCGCTGCAAGTGCCCTTGAAGAAAAAGGCGGAAGCCTCTTACCAGTAGGTATATACGCCATAGAAGGACATTTTTCGCGCGGTGCCCTTGTACGCATCGTAACACCACAAGTATCTCAAAACGATGTGCGCACTGTTGGTCTTGGATTATGTAATTATTCCGCCGCAGAGCTGAGACGCGTCATGGGAATGTCGTGGGAAACACAGCAAGAAAAAATGCTTGCAGAACTTGGAAGTGCCTTGTACACAGAAGCCGTACATAGAGATAACTTGCTTTTAGATTCGACAATTACACGCGCTTAAAGAACAGTTTTTTGCACTAGGGGCTGTTTCTAAATAAAAGATATTTTTTTGAAGGGGGTTTCGAGGGAAAGTTTTTTTTATTTTTTTAAGTTTTTTTTTGTTTTTTTTATTTTTAAGTTTTTTTCTTGGGGGGAAACTTTTTTTGGGAAAAAAA
>CAYJHT010000222.1:0-4576 GCA_964369615.1 uncultured Desulfovibrionaceae bacterium | reverse complement strand
CCCAAACCCCCTTTCAAAAAAACCTTCTGTTTAACTAGATAGTTGGCGCTTTCTAATGAAAAACACGTACTTCTTTTTATAAATATTTTTGTACCCTCTCTGACAACAATCGTGAAATTGCAAACTGCCTCAAGAGTATTTGGCGAGCGCTACTAAGAATGGTTCACACAATAGAGAATACCGTGTGAAAGGGGTTTGGGGGAAAGCTGTTTTTATTTTTTTGAGTTTTTTTCTTAGGGGGAAAATTTTTTTAGGGAAAAAAAGTTTCCCCCCACAAGTGTTTCAAATAAAATAGATTTATCAAAAAAAGCCCTTTAAAACTACTTTGCGAAACCTACAGCGCGGCGCTCGCGGATAACTGTCACACGAATTTGTCCTGGATAGGTCATATTCTTTTCTATTTTCTCTGCGATATCTTTACAGAGTACATAGGTTGTGTCGTCGTCTACATTTTCAGAGTTCACCATGACGCGGATTTCACGCCCTGCTTGTATTGCGTAGGCTTTTGCAACGCCGTCGAAGGATGTGGCAATGCCTTCAAGATCTTCGAGGCGTTTTACATAATTTTCGAGGAGTTCTTTACGTGCTCCTGGTCGTGCTCCTGAGAGTGAGTCTGCCGCTTGTACGAGGACGGCGAGGGCTGTGGAGGGGAGTTGATCCTCGTGGTGTGCGGCGATAGCATGAATGATATCTTTGCCTTCACTATATTTTTTTGCAAGGTCGGCACCGATGAGTGCATGGGGGCCTTCGACTTCATGGTCAACGGCTTTACCGATATCGTGTAAGAGGCCTGCGCGTTTTGCTTTTTTGATATCCATGCCGAGTTCTGCGGCCATCATGCCACAGAGTGCGGAGACTTCAAGGCTATGATTGAGTACATTTTGTGTAAAGGATGTGCGATATCGTAGTTGTCCGAGGAGGCGAACAATTTCGGGATGGATGCCATGAACGCCTGCATCGAATGTGGCTTGTTCGCCGATTTCGCGAATTTGCACATCGAGTTCTTGTTCGCATTTTTGCACAATATCTTCGATACGTGCGGGGTGTATGCGTCCGTCTTGGATAAGGCGCTCAAGCGCCATACGTGCGATTTGGCGTCGCAAGGGGCTGTAGGCGGAGAGGATGACGGTTTCAGGTGTATCATCAATAATGAGGTCAACGCCTGTAGCGGCTTCGATTGCGCGGATATTGCGTCCTTCGCGTCCGATAATGCGTCCTTTCATGTCTTCGCTTGGCAATGTCACTGCTGTGACGGTTTGTTCACTGACAAAGTCACCGGCATAGCGTTGTATAGCATTGCAGATAATTTCTTTTGCTTTGCGGTCGGCCGTTTCCTTTGCTTCAGTTTCTATGACACGGATCATACGTGCGGCTTCGTGTCGTGTACGTGCTTCTACTTCTTCGAATAGGCGCGTTTGTGCTTCTTCGATGGTGAGTCCTGAGACTTCTTGCAGTCGTTTTTCTTGTTCATCTATTCTTAGTTGTAAGTATTCCTCGGACTCTACGAGAGCGCGTTCCTTGCGCGCCAGTTCTTTTTCCACAGACAAAACTTCGCGTTCTCGTGTGGTCGCCTTTTCAAGTTTTTCTTCGAGGCGTCCACCCAATTCATCAAGTTTTCGTTCGCGAGTTTTCAGTTCGCGTTCGCGTTCTTTAAAATCACTTTCGAGTTCTTTTTTTTGATTAAATAAATCATCTTGACCTTGAAGGAGTATTTCTTTTTTTTGCGCTTGCGCTTCTTTGCGCGATTCCTCAACAATACGTTTGGCAAGCTCATCAGCATCGCCCATTCGTTTTGAGATGAGGCGTTTTTGCACATACATACCCACTCCAAGGCACAATAAAGCAACGAGAGTCATCATGACCCATGTCATCGCACCCATATACCATAACCTCCTATGAGAACGGAACATCCATTTTCCGATACAAGAGCATGGTATCGCAGCACTCTTTTCATCCATAAAAAGGGCAATGCGACACAAAAATAATTGCGGTAAAACTCAGGAAAAGCCTTTTATCACAGAAATGCGAAGGCCTGTTGCAAGAAATGTAATCCCCAGAGCGCCGTGTGAAGGACGCAATGCAGAACCTGGGTCACCAGGGGGGAACCTCCATGCCCGTATTAGGCTTCCTTGACGAGAAGGCATGCTCACAACGAGTATTATCAGCTCCCATTTTTTATGCTTGTAAGGTCAGCACCGGCCCAACAATCACAAACACTCCAGGGAAATTTTGTACATAAAAAGTAAACGCGCAGCGATTGAAGCGCACAAAGGTCTCTGCGCTCCGCAAAATCTGCCAAGCAAAAAACTCAACATGCTTTCCGAAAAAAAGACAAGAAAGATTTAAAGCATGCCAATATAATTCACAAATTCATCCAATGCTAAAAAATTACACGTACAAGCTCAACTCTGTAGCACCCATGAAGAATATTGCGTCCACTAAAATATATATTTAAACCATTTTCTCTATTTCCGCAAGCATTACCTCAATGCGATTTTGCACATCGTGTAATTGCTTTTGCGCCTGCAACAAGTCGTCCGCCAGACCCAACACTAAAAAGGTGAGCAAAAGTTCCTTACTGCTCCGCCCTCCGTGTGATCTGAGCTTCTCAAACTTTTCTTCCACAAGAGCTTTTGCCTCATGCACTCGTTCAGCATCGACTCCTGCGCGGAAGGCCACATTCAAGCCCAAGAGATTCAGGTTATAGTCTTTCACCATCCCCCCTTATGCTTGCTCTGATTCTTCAAGATAGCCAAGAAGCGTATCTATACGCCCTAAGACTTCTTGTCTTTTCTGTTGTTCATCTTCAAGTGCCGCACGCAAGAGAGCATTCTCTTGACGCAAGACTTGCAGTTCCTCTTCGATAGCTGAGGTACTGGCAAGCGTGCGCGAATACTCATCCTTAGCGCGCATGGTCTCTCGCACAAGGTGACCCACTCGTTCTTCTAACAGATTGAGGACTTCCATAGAAAAAAGGTAACACACACAAGGCACTATGGCAAGATGTCTTGAAACATTCTCTTCATTTAATGCAATAGCCTAATATGACAGGTAAAAAATCACTTTTTTCGAGGCAAAACACGCTGCTTTGCCCGACCTATGCCAAGCTGCCCCTCAGGCACGTTCTTCGTAATGACAGAACCTGCCCCCACAAGGGCGCCATCCCCAATCGACACAGGCGCAACCAAGGCGCTATTACTGCCAATAAAAGCATTTTTTCCGATATGTGTCGTATGCTTATTTACGCCGTCATAATTACACGTAATCGTCCCCGCGCCAATATTGGCGCCTTCGCCTACATGGGCGTCGCCAAGATAGCTCAAGTGGCTTGCCTTTGCCCCCTTGCCAAGCACAGCCTTCTTCATTTCTACAAAATTCCCCACGCGCGCGCCTTCCTCAAGAATCGCGCCCGGGCGCAATCGCCCATAAGGCCCAACTCGCCCATCCACACCTACATGGACGCCGTCAAGATGGCTGAAGGGTAAAATCTGTGCGCCGGATTCTATACAACTATTGTGAATCATAGTGTACGCATGCACGACAGCGCCAGCGCAAATATGACTCGTACCAGAAATATCACAAGGGCCAAAAATCTCTATTCCCGGCTCAAGGCGCACCAAGGGACCTATGCGCACACCCTGTACACCATGCATAATGACGCCAGCATCCAGCGCCTGCATATTTATACGCGTCTGTAAAATATCTTCCGCACTGGCAAGCTCGCGCGGCGTATTTATACCAAAAAGGTTCGCATCCTCCCCACAGCACACGCCCGCAACAGCATGCCCCCCTTCAACAGCAAGAGCTACAATATCAGTGAGATAATACTCTCCACTCTTGTTTGTACACGTCAACTGCGGCAAAAGCGCTTGCAGAATATCTATCCTTATATAATAGATCCCCGTGTTGACCTCCCCGCTCTCTACACCATGAATCTTTGCGTCATAATCCTTCGCCTCAACAATAGCAATCACCCTAGCATCTCGTCGCACAACACGCCCATAGGCACCGGCCTGCGGCAATGTCATTGTAGCAAAGGCCACATCCGCACCCTTAGCGGCTCTTATAAAGTCCTCTAAAAATTCTGTCGTTATTAGGGGCGTATCTCCGTTGACTACAAGGACATATTCCACGCCTTCTTCCACCAAAGAAGGCAGGGCGCACTGCAAGGCATGTCCGGTGCCGCGCTGTTCTTCTTGCAGTACAAAGCGTACACTCGCGTCGCCATAGGCTTCACGCACGCGATCTGCCCCGTGGCCTACGACCGACCAAACACTCTGCCCAAAAAACGGACGCAGAGCAGAAAATACATATGTAAGCATAGGCTCCCCCAGCAAGGTTTGCAAAACCTTAGGCGTGGATGAGTGCATGCGTGTGCCCTTGCCAGCGGCAAGTACGAGAGCTGCGTGTTTTTGCATTGATTACCTCCGCCAGCTATGCTAGTCACTTTCTTACACGCTGTCTAGAATATTTTTAGAAGATGTATAATTGTGGCACGTCATTCTAATTTCGTTTTTTTTGAAAACCACTTGGGGGGAAACTTTTTTTTGGGAAAAAAAAGTTTCCCCCCAAACCC
>CAYJHT010000221.1:0-4586 GCA_964369615.1 uncultured Desulfovibrionaceae bacterium | reverse complement strand
AAAAAAGAAAAAAGAAAAAAACAAAAAACAAAAAACAAAAAACAAAAAAACATCTGTTTTATTGAAAGGCTTTCCACATGTCCCAAAAGTGCGGAAATGATTTTTGCACGACATGTGTTTCGTCGATGCGGATGGGAGCGTCTGCGTGCAAGCTAAGCAGGGCGCAACTCATAGCCATGCGGTGGTCATTGTGTGCACAAAATATGGTTTCGCGCGGCACTGTGGGGGCTTTGCCTAGACCGTGTATGGTGAGCCCGTCGTCGTGCTCATCGACGCGCACACCGACTTTGCGCAATTCCGCAGCCGGCGCGGCAAGCCTATCTGATTCTTTGATGCGCGCGTGCGCTACATTGTGTATGCGTGTTGCGCCTGTTGCGAAGGCCGCAAGCACGGCGACGGTGGGCACAAGGTCGGGACAGTGTGCCATGTC
The DNA here is from genome assembly GCA_964369615.1 of uncultured Desulfovibrionaceae bacterium. Classification (GTDB taxonomy): domain Bacteria; phylum Desulfobacterota; class Desulfovibrionia; order Desulfovibrionales; family Desulfovibrionaceae; genus CAYJAD01. Next base: position 4,156 of record CAYJHT010000221.1, on the reverse strand, counting down.
TACTTTTATGCCATGCAGGGGAGCGTGCGCATTTTGCGGATAGACTATAAGGTCTGCGGCCTGCCATTCCACTTGTGCGCCCATGTCGCGCAAGATATCAAGCATAGCCATGTCGCCTTGCAGGGAGTTTCGTTCCAGACCGCGCATACACACGGGCTGTTTTCCAACAGCGCCCGCCGCCAAGAAATAGGACGCGCCTGACCAATCGCCTTCGACAGTATAATCGCCGCTGCGATATTGTCCGTGCTGAACGCAAAAGCGCAAGCTGTTTGGCGCAACATCGCGAAGAGTGCGCCACTGTACGCCTTGCCATTCTCCTTCTGTATTTTGCTCTACTGTAAATGGAATCCCAAATATTTCGAGGGTATTTAGTGTAAGCGCCACATAGGGAAAGGAGACGACCTTATTGCCTTTGAGGTTTATTGTAAGGCCTTGCGGCGTGCAAGGGGCGGCAAGAAGAAGGCCTGATAAATATTGACTTGATTCGTCTAAGTCGATGGTGACTTCATTGCCTTTGTAGCCTGTTGTTTCAAGGATGCATGGTGGGCATTGGTCGCGCCCTTCAAATATGATATTGACACCGAGAGAAGTGAGCGCCTTTGCAAGTGCGCCTATGGGGCGTTCGTGAAGTCTGGGCGCTCCGTGTATACGAAAGCGTCCTTGCCCTGTGGCAAGAATGGCGGTGAGGAGGCGGCACGAGGTGCCTGATTCGTGCATGTCGCAACTGAGCGCCTCGTCAGCAGAGAGTTCCTTGCCTTTCGGGCGTCCGGAGCAGCCCTGAACGAGTATTTCCTGACCGCTGACTGTATGAAAAGATGCGCCGCCGGCTGTAAGAACGGCCTTTGTTTGTTCGATATCCCGCGACGAAAGAGCGCGTCTGACAGTAGACGCTCCATGAGCGAGTGCGGCCCCCATAAGGAGGCGATGAGAAAGCGATTTGGAGGAAGGAGCGTCAAAACTTAGCATAAGGTATCCATGCATCCGGTTGCGATAAAGGTTGCGGAACTGTTATTTGGCGGAAGGGTGGCATAAGAACCAAGTATCCGGAATGAGTCACAAATTGAACGCAATTGCTCAACTATATGTATGTATGAGGGTTCGCATAAGTCGTGTTCTACGTCTACAAAGAAAACGTATCGCCATTGATTGCCCTTTGTGCAATGCAGCGGTCGTGATTCAAGCTTTCGTAAATTGACATTATGTCGTGCAAAGCTGTCAAGGACAGCGCAAAGGCTTCCCGGCTTGTCGGGCAGTGTGAATATGATAGATGTTTTTCTTTGGGATTCTATGAATGCTTCGTTCTTAAGTGGAATAGGCGAGAGTGGGATACTGTTTGCCGGTGTCATGGGGGCGATGATAACGTATCGCGTCCAATTGCCTGTGCTCGCTTCAAGGCTCGTAGCAAGGGTATTGAGTGAGTAGAGCGTCCCAAGGGAAGGGTGGCCTATGGCGGCGCTGTGTTTTTCTTCTGTGGCGCGCCGTGCGGCGTCGGCCGTGGATTTCACAGGAATATGCTCGACCCACGGCATATGTGTGCGCAACCATGCTTCGCATTGTGCGAGGGGCTGTGCGTGTGAATAGACATACTTAATATCTGTCAAGAGCAGGTGCGGACTTACAAGGGCGTAGTGAATGCGCAGGAGCACTTCTGCTTGAATCGAGACTTGAAAATTGTGGAAGAGGTCGAAACATTGTCCGATAGTGCCTTGGATGGAATTTTCAAGAGGGACGATGCCAAGCGTACACTGTTCTTCAAAGACAGCACGAAAAATATCGTGAAAGCTTGTATATGGACGAAATTCTACGCAGTGCCCAAGATATTCTGAGCCTGCAAAGTAGGAAAAAGTGCCTTCAGGGCCTAGGTAGGCTACATATTGCGGGCTTTGCAACGAACGCGACGAAGAAAAAAACTCACGCCACATATTGCGAAGGTGTGCTTGCGGCAAGGGTCCTGAATTTTCTGCTATGAGTTTGTCCAAGATATCTTTTTCGCGCAAAGGCTCGTAGGATTTTTCAAAGCCCGCGGCGCTGGCTTGTTTTTTGATACGTCCTATCTCAATACTCACAGCCGCACGCTTATTAAGAGTAGACAAAAGCTCTTTGTCTATAGAATTGATTTCTTGTCGTAAAAACTGCAAGCGTTTTGTATAGTCTTGCTCATTCATATGCACCCTTCTTTTTGCGTCTGAGAGGTTTTCTGTGGCACTTTTTTATTGCGGCTCTTTATCTTATGATTCTTGGATATCTTCATCAATACGCATGCCAAAGTGTCGCCCGGCGCTGTCCGTGTGACAAAGAATGGCATCTCCTTCTTGGAGTTTTACGACGCTTATGGGAGAGCCGTCTGTACGTGTAAGGCAAATTGTTTCTGCATTTTGCAAGAAAACAGCGCCGACCTTGCCATCTACTTCGGCTTCTACGAGGAGCATGGGACGTACTTCTGTTTTGACGCGCCCGATGCACGCAAGAGACGTTGTGCCTTGCGCATCAATGATAAGGACATTTTGTCCCGCAGAAAGTTCACCAAGATATCGAGTCGTGTCTGCGGGCATGTGTGTATAGGCATGGACTGCACCTGCATTGACCCGAAAGGGGCGTGCGGCGACGTATTCATTGTGCTCTGTTTCAGCGTGAACAAGAAAGGTGAATGCGCTGGAATTGCCTACAAGCATACCTTGCCCCTTCTGTAGGACAGAGAGAGTGTCTACGCAAACTCTGTGCCCAAGCCCTACGGTTTGCACCTTTGTGACAATAGCTTTCTTAAGGGGCATATGTCCTTGCATGACCTTGCATTCGCGCACAATGGCCTTAAGAGATGAAAGCGCCTGTGGCATGACGACAATATGTTGTACGCCGCGCTGTAATATGCCTGCGGCAAGGCGTGCTTCATCAAGGCTTGTGACTTCCAGCGCCACATTGTCGCATTGTGCAAGGAGGTTTTCGACGGGGATAATTTCCCAACCGTGCGCAAGAACGATACTCTCATTTTTTTGCAAACGCGCCACAAGCTTTTCTTCCTCTTCCTTGCTTTGCAAAAGGATGGAGGGCATTTGCTCTTCTGAGCGCGTTGTCAAACGCGCGTGACCTGCAACTTTTTCTACAAAGGCTTCCGGCACAATCAATCCGTCTACACCACTTTCCAGAGCGAGGGTTACATCTTCCTTGACGAAGGGGACACTCTTATACCAAATATTCATATTCCTAATCCGTTTTTGTATTTATAAAAAAATATATTATTCGACGCGTGCGTCGTCTTCCATGAGTTGCATAGCCTCATTCACGGTCATGCCTTCATGGACAACACTACGCAGCGCGCGTATGAGCGCAACCCTGTTTGGATGCTGAAAAACATTGCGCCCCACGGAAAGACCAGCACCGCCTGCAAGAACCGAATCGTGCGCCATTTGCAAGACATCGCGAGTGCTGTCAATTTTTTCGCCGCCGCCTATGACCACAGGCACACAACAGCCTTCTACGACATCTGAAAAAGCCAAAGCACTGCCGGGATATTGCACTTTAACGATATCTGCGCCAAGCTCTGCGCCGACGCGCGCGCAGTGCGCAACAACATGTGTGGCGCACGGGTCGCTGACAAGTCGCCCTCGCGCATACATCATGGCAAGCAGTGGCATGCCCCAAACTTGACACGCGTCTGCCACACGTCCAAAATCAGACAACATGGATCTCTCATAAGGATCCCCCAAGTTGACCTGTATGGAGACAGCGTCTGCGCCCAAGCGGATTGCTTCTTCGACGGTGCCCACAAGCGCCTTGACCTCGCCATTTGGCCCTAAGTGTGTGGATGCAGACAAATGAAGGATGAGCCCAAGGTTTTTGTGCTGCATATCATAGGCGCGCGCGATAAGGCCGCGGTGCATATCGACGGCATCTGCACCGCCTTGAAAAACATCATCCACAGTCGCACGCGGGTCTTGCAAGCCGTCTATGTTGCCAAAAGTGACGCCATGGTCCATAGGAACAAGGAGCATACGCTGTGTTTTATGGTTCATAATACGTGCAAGTCGAATTTTTTTACCGTGAAGCATCGTGCACACTCCTTCCTAGGGGCTGTTTCTAAATAAAGATATTTTTATTTTTTTTAAAGGCTTGTGGGGGGGGAACTTTTTTTGGGAAAAAAAAGTTTTCCCCAAAACCC
>CAYJHT010000220.1:0-4634 GCA_964369615.1 uncultured Desulfovibrionaceae bacterium | reverse complement strand
TTTTTTTCCTAAAAAAAGTTTCCCCCCAAGAAAAAAACTTAAAAAACTTAAAAAATAAAAGGCTTTCTCCCAAACCCCCTTCAAAAAAATATCTTTATTTAGAAACAGCCCCTAGCCAAAACAAAATTTTGCGATTTTTATTTTTGCATATTGAGGGCATATTTTTGTGCTTTTCGCACGATGCCGGATTGGCTTACTTGGAGCTTTTTTGCGGCTTTGTAGGTGCTTCCTTCGCTTGCAAGTGCGGCTGCGATGAGACGCTTTTCAACTTCTTCCAGCGCTTCTTTGAGTGGGTAGTTTTGAAAAAATATTTCTGGCTGTGTTGGCTCGAGTGCGGGCAGTGGTTTTGTGCTGTGGAGGGAGGGGTGCGATACTTTTTCTAGGATATATGAGGGTAAGTGTTCTATGCGAAAGGTGTTTTCATCGCACATGGTGTGAAGGTATTGTACAAGGGCGCGCAATTCGCGCACGTTGCCGGGCCATGCGTAGTTTACAAGCGTGGCGAGGGTTGCAGGGGCAAAGATGCGTCCTTTGTCTTCTCCTTCGTAGGTACTTAAAAAATGTTGTGCTAAGAGGGGGATATCTTCTCGTCTCTTGCGCAGAGCAGGGATTTTTACAATAAGCACTCGTAGTCTATAGAACAAATCCTGTCTAAAACTTTGCGCCTGCACTAAGTCTTCAAGGCATTTATTTGTCGCTGCAATGATGCGCACATCACTTGTGATGGGGCGCGTGCCTCCTACGCGACGGAAGGTGTAGTCATCAAGCACGTGCAAGAGGGTTGCTTGCATAGGAAGGGGGAGTTCGGCAATTTCGTCTAGAAAGAGTGTGCCGCCATGTGCCAGCTCAAAAACTCCTTTCTTGCCATCCTTTGACGCGCCTGTAAAGGCGCCCCGCTCGTAGCCGAAAAGCTCTGATTCTACAAGGGATGCTGGAATCCCGCCACAATTGAGTGCCACGAAGGGACCATCTTTACGGGCGCTGGCTGCGTGTATTGCTTTTGCCGTGAGGCTTTTGCCTGTGCCTGTTTCTCCGAGGACAAGGGCGATACTGTCGTTTTTTGCCGCTTTCAAGATATCTTGGCGTAATGTAAAAATGGCTTCACTGCTACCTATGATACCGTCTTGTTGTGTGTCTTCTATTTGTTTAAGTTGCGTCTTGTATCGCTCATTTGTCCGTTCAAGCTCATCAAGGCGTTGTGTCATGACGTCGAGTTCTGTGATATCGCGAATGCAGGCAATCACGCGCCAAACGTCGCCATTTTCATCAAGGATTGGCGTGCTGGTATTGAGGCAGCGGCGTCCGTTGGCATAATCATCAAACATGGTGATGACCTTTTTTTGTCGCAAGGCCTCAAGGGTGACGCAAGAGGTGAATTTAAGACTACGCATGCATTCTTCTACATGTTTGCCGATAACGTCTTCGTGACGGATATCTGCAATGCGTTCCATAGCCTTGTTGATACGCAAAGTAATACCTTTTGAATCAATAACCCAGATACCATCATGGATGGAATCGAGCAAAATATTTTGTTCTTTGGCGCACAGGGGAAAGATTGCTGGCGCCGATGTCGCTTCGTGCATTCCCTGCTCCTTATGTGAATGATGCAAAACTGCATTGGTGAGTCACAAATACATTGCTTGTAGGGCAGCGTCAATGCTCTTGTGAGTCAAAAGTGAATTATTTTTGATGTAGAAAGAGATATTAGCAGTCTTTGTGGACGTCTTCTTTGAATGAATTGTTTTAACATATTGAAAAGTTTGTTTTTTTATTATGTGACTTATGCTTGTGCTTTATTGGCACAAGGCTTGCTTTATAAAAGGCACGAGGGGATGCACACCCCCTGTGCCGAATGGACATAAAGTGTGCTTGAAAAAGCTTTGAAAAAAGTTCATACTCGGCGCCCTCAGGCGTATTACATATTTTGCTTGAAAGCAAAATACGCATAAACATTTAGCATATCATGGAGTATTTTGAAATGATTATCGGTATCCCAAAAGAAATTAAGGCCAATGAAAACCGCGTCGCTATCACCCCCGCAGGCGTTGCCGCGTTGAAACAACATGGTCACACCGTTTATATCGAAGCTGGCGCTGGCCTTGGGAGCCTCATCACCGATGCTGAATACACCGCAGTAGGCGCAGAAATGCTGCCCACCGCCGCTGATGTGTGGGCTAAAGCAGAAATGATTATCAAAGTGAAAGAACCGCTTCCTTCTGAATACGGCTTCTTCCGCAAAGGCCTTTTACTCTTCACCTACCTGCACCTTGCCGCTGAAGAAGCCTTGACAAAGGCACTTCTTGAGAAGGAAGTTGTTGGTATCGCATACGAAACCGTACAACCTGAAAACGGCTCCTTGCCCCTGCTTGCTCCCATGTCCGAAGTTGCTGGTCGTATGTCTGTGCTCGTTGGCGCAAACATTCTTGCGAAGCATCACGGCGGCGCAGGCATCCTTCTTGGCGGCGTACCCGGCGTACCCGGTGCAAAAGTCACCATCATAGGTGGCGGCATCGTTGGCACAAATGCTGCCAAAATGGCTCTGGGTCTCGGTGCACAAGTGACCATCCTTGACAACAATATCGATCGCTTACGTCAACTTGACGATATCTTTGGCATGCGCGTCAATACCCTTGCGTCCAATGGACACAACATCGCTAGCGCTACCAAGGAATGCGACCTCCTCGTAGGCGCAGTCCTCATCCCCGGCGCAAAAGCTCCTAAGCTTGTGTCCGAACAAATGGTAAAAGATATGAAGCCCGGCAGCGCCATCGTTGACGTTGCTATCGACCAAGGCGGTTCCGTTGCAACCATCGACCGCATAACCACCCACATGGACCCCACCTACGTGGCTCATGACGTGGTTCACTACTCCGTCGCTAACATGCCCGGCGCTATGCCACGCACATCCACCTTTGCACTGACAAATGTCACCATGCCCTACGCAGTAGCGCTTGCAAACAAAGGCTGGAAAGAAGCATGCAAGAACGATATCGCACTCGCACGCGGTATCAACACCGTCGACGGCAAATGCACCTACGAAGCAGTTGCAGAAGCCTTCAACCTTGACTACGTAAACGTAGACACCGTTCTTGCATAAAAAAACTATCTAAGACGTTGAAAGAGCACGGCTTTTACACGCATCAAAAGACGCGCTCTCGCGTATAAACAATCAATGGGCAAGGGGATTCTTTGCAAAAATAAAACCCTTGCCCATGCCTTCCGGAGGATTTTATGGCTCAGTTCGATGATAAAACCAAGGCTGAACTCGTCAGCTTGGACAAAAAACATGTATGGCACCATCTTACCCAACATAAAATTTATGAAAATGCTGATCCACCCATCTACGTGAAGGGCGAAGGCATGCGCGTCACAGACATCAACGACAAAACCTTCCTCGACGCCGTCTCAGGTGGCGTCTGGACTGTGAACGTAGGCTACGGACGCAAAGAAATTGTTGATGCCATGAGCCAACAACTTATGGATATGTGCTACTTCGCCAACGGCATCGGCAACGTACCCACTATCAAATTTTCACAAAGACTCATCGAAAAAATGCCCGGCTTAAGCCGCGTATACCTCTCAAACTCCGGTTCAGAAGCTAACGAAAAAGCCTTCAAAATTGTGCGCCAAATCGGTCACCTCAAACACAATGGCAAAAAAACAGGCATCCTCTACCGCGCGCGCGACTATCACGGCACAACCATCGCCACACTCAGCGCAGGCGGACAATTCGAGCGCCGTAACCAATACGGCCCCTTCTGCCCCGGATTCTACGAATTTGGCGACTGCGACCCCTATCGCTCAAAATTCGGCGACTGCGATGACCTCGGCGTTAAACTCGCACTCCAAATGGAAGAAGTCATACTCACCGTCGGCGCAGAAAACCTCGGCGCCGTCATCGTCGAACCCATGACCGCAGGCGGCGGCATACTCATCCCACCAGCCGGATACTACGAAACCATCCAAGAACTCTGCAAAAAATATGACCTCCTCCTCATCGTCGATGAAGTCGTATGCGGACTCGGGCGCACCGGAAAATGGTTCGGATACCAACACTTCGGCATCCAACCAGATATCGTCACCATGGCAAAAGGCGTCGCAAGCGGCTACGCCGCAATCTCCTGCACAGTCACAACAGAAGCCGTCTTCCAAGACTTCGTCAATGACCCCGCAGATCCCGATGCCTTCTTCCGCGATATCAGCACCTTCGGTGGCTGCACCGCAGGCCCCACCGCAGCACTCGTAAACATGGATATCATCGAACGCGAAAACCTGCTCGAAAATGCCGAAAAAATGGGCGACTACCTCCTCGAAGGCCTGCGCGCACTCATGGACAAACACCCCTCAATAGGCGACGTTCGCGGTAAAGGACTCTTCGTCGGCGTCGAACTCGTCAAAGACAGAAACACAAAAGAACCCGTCGCAGACGCCTTCGCAACACAAGTCGTCGGCGCAACAAAAATGGAAGGCGGTGTCCTCATAGGAAAAACAACCCGCTCCTTCCGCGAACTCAACAACACCCTCACGCTTTGCCCCGCACTCATCGCCACAAAAAGCGATATCGACGAAATCGTCGCAGGCATCGACAAAGCACTCAGCGTCGTTGAACAAAAGTTTGGTATGTAGTTGAAGTT
>CAYJHT010000219.1:0-4666 GCA_964369615.1 uncultured Desulfovibrionaceae bacterium | reverse complement strand
TTGACGCAGTTAAAGGGCAAAAAGGCATTAAATCAGCGTTTCCCTAGACAATGCCTTCGTGCTCCGCTACACTTCTCAGTCAGCAGTTTTATTTCTTATTTCACTTTTTTGAAGGAATGTGTAGCATGAAAAAATTGATCAATGATGTGGCTTGTGTTGAACAAGAAATGATTGAAGGTTTGGTCAAAGCGTATCCCAATCATCTGCGCAAATTAGATGCGGGGAATATTGTTGTACGTGCCACTGCTAAAACGGGAAAGGTTGCTCTTATAAGTGGCGGCGGCAGTGGTCATGAACCAGCTCACGGCGGCTATGTAGGCGAAGGTATGCTCGATTGCGCTGTCGCTGGCGCCGTCTTTACATCGCCCACACCAGACCAAGTATATGAAGGCATCAAGGCTGTGGCGACTGAGCAAGGCGTGCTTATGGTTGTGAAGAACTATTCCGGCGATATTATGAACTTTGAAATGGCCGCAGATATGGCGCAAGACGAAGGCCATAAAGTCGATTATGTGGTCGTCAATGACGACGTCGCAGTGCAAGACAGTCTCTATACCACAGGGCGCCGCGGTGTAGCAGGCACTGTCTTCGTCCATAAAATCGCTGGTGCAAAGGCAGAATCCGGCGCAAGCCTTGAAGAGGTGAAAGCCGTCGCGCAAAAAGTGATCGATAATGTGCGGAGCATGGGCATGGCAATAACACCTTGCACCGTGCCTGCTGCCGGAAAACCCGGCTTCGAATTAGCAGAAAACGAAATGGAAATCGGCATCGGCATTCATGGCGAACCGGGCACCCATCGCCAAACCCTGCTCCCCGTTAACGAAATCGTGACCCTCCTTATGGATAAAATTCTTGCAGATATCGACTATACAACAAGCGACGTCGCCCTTATGATTAACAGCGCAGGCGCAACACCACCTATGGAACTCTATATCATCAACAACAAAGTCCATGATATCTTGAACCAAAAAGGCATCGGCGTCTATAAGACCTACGTGGGCAACTACATGACTTCCATCGATATGGCCGGCTTCTCAATCACACTACTTCGCCTTGATGCTGAACTGAAAGCACTTCTTGATGCAAAGGCCGATACACCCGCATTTGTCGTATAATTCATTCCTGTTACCTGTGTAGCAAACCCTGTCAAAAACATGGGAGGCTTGTTTGAGGAGCCTCCCACTTTTCAAAGACTTCGTTGTCCTCACCGCTCTTCCCCCTCTATGACCTGCGTTTAAGCCTATAAAAACATAAGGAGAATGTTCTTGCTAGCCCTCTTTCTTGCGGTACTGTCCGTTATCTTTTTTGCAGCCAATGCTATATTTTGTCGCCTTGCTCTTATCGGCACTGGCATGGATGCAGACACCTTTACCGTTTTACGCGTTGTTTCCGCAGCCTGCGCACTGTGGATATTTTTAACACTCCAAGGATATCGTCCGCATCGCGATGGGCAATGGCGAGCGGGATTTGCCCTCTTTGTGTATATGGCAGGCTTTTCATGGGCTCTCGCTTCCCTTTCTGCGGCTGTTGGTACGCTTATTATCACCGTTGCCGTGCAAGGATCGATGCTTTGTATTGCCTTGTGGAATAAAGAGGTCGTGAGTGTGCGCAAAATTGTGGGCGTACTTATGGGCATCGGCGGCATCACCTTGCTGTTTCCGGCTATCGTACCCGACAGTATCTTGCAGGGCGTGCTTGGTTCTTTTGCAGATATCAGTGCGAGCAGTGCCGGCGCGCAAGATTTCGAAGCGCCGTCGTGGTTGCACGCATTCTTTATGCTCTGCGCGGGAACCGGTTGGGGTTTTTATTCTTTTTATGGTCAAGGGCGTGAATTTCCTGCGCTCAATACAGGGGGCAACTTTATCCGTTGTTTGCCTTTTACCGCATGTCTGCTTGTTTTTGCAGAACCTGCCCCGTGGGAGGGCGTGATATATGCTCTTATTTCCGGCGCCGTGACGTCGGCTTTTGGCTATATCGTCTGGTATGCTGTCGTAAAGAAAATCACCCTCAGCACAGCGGCTGTCATTCAGCTTGGAGTGCCACCTATTGCTATGCTTGCAGGCATGCTTTTTCTTGGTGAAGCAGTCACAGCGCGCGCGCTTATAAGCACCTTTATAACTCTTTCAGCCATTGCCTTTGCTGTGGCGGGGCGCTCTTCATAGTGGCGCTTTTTTAATTCTTTTTTTCACAATTAAATAACAGCGGATTAGCAAAGCCCGTTCTTTTATATTGTGTGTAAGAGTTTAGAAAGATATAAATTAAGAGCAAGAACAGATGCCTCAGGTACAAAAATGCAACACTTTTATTTTACATCTTTTTTTGCTTGTGCTTTTCTGCGCAATATATTTTTAAACCTTTGACCAACAATATTTTTTTGTGTATATGATAAGAAGATACTTTTGTTTAGGAGTGAATCATGGCAAGTACGACTGAAGAGAATCAAGGATTTTTGTTTGAAGCGTTCAAAGCGCTTCCCGGCATTGGACTTTTTGTCAGTGTAGCCTTAGTGGCGTGGTACGTGACGCCCTTGTTACATGGATTGCACCCGATCATAAAGAATATGAACTTGAGCAATTTTATTGTAGCGATCATTTTAGGCATGGCTATCTTAAATATTTTCGGCGTACCTGAAATATGCAAACCCGGACTTAAGTTCTCAACAATTATGACAAAGACGGGCATTGTTGTCATGGGCTGTAAATACTCCTTTGCGGGGCTGCTTAAGACTGGCGCAGAAGCTATTGTTATCATTGCAGTTTTCCTTTTCGCATCCGCACTTCTTTTAATGTGGATAGGACGTAAGTTCGGCATGTCGCCTGCTTTAAGCGCCTGTCTTGCAGCGGGTTTATCTGTGTGCGGTGTTTCTGCTTGTGTGGCTATTGCCCCTGCCGTGCGCGCGAAAAATGAGGACATGGCCTATACTATCGCTGTTGTTCTCATGTTCGGCCTTTTGGCTTTATTAATATTCCCCTTTGTCGGACAGTGGCTTGAACTTTCTGACAATCAGTTCGGCGCCTTTGTGGGTGTGGGTGTTATTAACTCCGCACAAGTGCTCGCGGCGGGTTTTGCTTACAGTCAAGATGCTGGTGTCATTGCAGGTATTTATAATATCGGCCGAGTCATCTTCTTGCCCTTTATCGTATTGACTCTTGCTATTATGGTGGCTAACAGCGATGCCAAGGTGCAGGAGCAAATGGCAAATACAAGCAAATTTAAGGTTATTCTTGAAAAGTTCCCCATGTTTGTGGTGGGCTTTTTGACGATTGTGACCTTGAATACCTTTGGTTTCTTAGCTCAGCCGGAAGTGAAGCTTGCATCGACCTTCATGGACTGGTGTTTCTTACTGGGCTTCTCCAGCATTGGCTTAACGACGCGCTTGTCAGATATTAAGGCGGCGGGTTTGTCTGGTGCATGTATGGGTTTTGTCGTTGCCGGTGGTAAGGCAATCCTCGCCTTGTGGGTTGTCATGTACTTCTTGCAATAAAAATAAGACGCTTATTTCATAGATATATTATGATGCAGTGCACAACTGTCATAACAACTGTGTACTGCTCATAAACAGAAAAGGAGTAAAACATGTGGAGCAAACTTTCCAAGAGCAGACAACAGGACGCCATTGTTATTTGTTGCGGCGTTTGTCTGGTACTTCTGGCAAAACTGCTTGCGTAATCTGCCTTGGGCAGAAGGATATCCCCTTAGAAAACGACGATATGCAGCGTGTTTTACACTTTGTGCAAGAGCACGCTGCAAAACTCTTGCTCTACTATTATGTCCCGCAGAGTTTAAGCCATTACGGCAAGGTAGACTCCCTTGCACCCGCTGGAGCTATGGAAGAGTTTGTGGAGTATGTACAGGAGCTTGAAAGAGAAGATGCGTGTGCATTTTTTCGTGAGCTCTTACAAATTACAAACTCGCACAGCGACAACATCCACCTTGTTCATGAATGGCATATATGGGAACGGGCTCTGCATGACATGCAAAAACATTGGGGAAAATGTTTCGTTTTTGAACCGAGTACCAGAGAAAGATAAGACTTTAGGCATGACCAGCCTTGAGTTATAGAGCGGAAAAAAACACGCAATGAAAAGCATATTTTTTGTCGTGATGCATACATTTCTTTGCTTGTCATGCTGTATGAAAGCGTGTAGATTAAGTGTAAATACGTCGTAAAAGCATATCGATGCATGTCGTTGTGCGTGAAGTCAATAAAAAGGAGGATGCTATGATTGAGTATACTACGATGGGCTTGGAATCAAAGGTGTTGGTTATCACTGCATTTTGGTTTACCTTCAGCTTTGTTTTTGGCATCTTAGGTGTCGCTATGTATAATCGCAAGAAGAAGTAGGCACTACTTTGCGCAAAATTTTAGGGGGGCTATGCCCTCCTTTTTTTTTGGGGAAAACTTTTTTTAGGAAAAAAAAGTTTTCCCCTGAAGGGCACACGTCCCCCAACCCCCCTTTCAAAAAAACCATCTGTTTAACTAAGTAGTTGGCGCTTTTTAATAAAAAAAGCCACGTGTTTTTCTAAAAGTTTGTCTACACTCTCTGACGATAATCATGAACTTTCAAACTGTCTCAAAAGTATTTTACAAACATAATTGAGAATAGTTCACACAATCAGAATGATATGGAATAGTGGGTAGTGGTGAGTAAAATCTGTGTGAGAG
>CAYJHT010000218.1:0-4670 GCA_964369615.1 uncultured Desulfovibrionaceae bacterium | reverse complement strand
AGCTTTCCCCTAAACCCCCTTCAAAAAAATATCTTTATTTAGAAACAGCCCCTAGCGCACAATACTTTCACCCGGAATCTCCACAGAATGTCCGGAGCCGCCGTCAAATAATATGGTAAACTGTTCCTGTGGACGCGGCAAAACGACCTCGCTGTCTGCATTGAGCTGGGCTTCTTGCAAAATACGTCCGGAATCGTCCTTCACAACGATGCGAATGCCCGTGGCAGAAGAGCCGTCAGAGTACCCGCCTTGGCAGGTAAATGTGCCATCGGCATTGTCAAAGCAATTGAGCAGAGCGCTGTGCGCAAATGCCTCGGATGCGCACAGCACAAGGGCAGCGCACACTGTTATCGTCTGTAAAAAAGTTTTCATACTTTCCCCTTCATATACTCTCATTAAAAAGGGGGAGGAATGACCCTCCCCCATAAAAACAGGTACGTTCCTTTCAAAAGCCTACTTCATATCGTAAGCTTGCACCCAGATAACTGCGTCTTGGGAAAGTTCCTTGCCCTTGTACTCTTTGTCAGGACCTACGCCAAGTGCGGCAAAGCCCCACCAACCAGCCTTAGCAAGGCCAAAGGTGATTATGCCGTTTTCATCGGCAATGATGGTTTGTGTCACAAGAGCGCCATTAGGATAGTTCACAGAGGACTTCTCAGCCAAGATGTTATTTTTCAAATTTGGCTCATGGCTCATGTACTCAACTTCCACTTCTGCACCGGGAACAGGCTTGCCACCGGAAAGCACTTGACCTTGGAAGACGTTGCCAGACCATGTAGCATAAGGCTTAATCATGGGCACGATTTCGCAAGGCAAGCCTACTGGCTCATTCCAAATGGTGGGCACGCCGCCGACATTGGTGATGAGCTTTGTGATCTGCTGCATGTACACATCTTCTTCTTTCTCAAGATAATAACCAGGCACAACAACAAAGACATAGTCACCCATGGAGCGGATTTCCTTACGTGGAATCATAGCCGCAAAAGCAGGCGCGCTGGAACCTGGGTTTGACCATGTAATTTCCTTCAAATATTGCGACATATCAATTTTTTGAGGGGCATTCTCACCGCGCTTGTACAGAGCATAAAATTCCTTAATGCCTCCCATATCCATCATATGACCTGCTTCGGCAGGATGGGTAAAGACGATACGCATATCCATATTCTCTGCCTTTTCCATATCTGTCTTTGGCGTGTACATCATTTGGAAATGCGCCTCAGCAGGGGCAGCCATAGCAAGTGCTGCGCATAAACCCAAGGAAGCAAAAACAAATTTTTTCATAAATTCTCCGCTGAAAACATCCGTTTTCAAGTTAGAAGGTGTATATAAATGGACTTGCAAGTCTTGTTGTAAGGAGGGGCAACGCGCCCTTCCCTCTCTATGAAAAGCTTTCTAAAAAAAGCCTATTCAACAATATTTTTACCGTCCACAGTAATGGAATGGCCTTCGCCAGCGTCCATTTCCATGGCATAATCGCCTTCCGGCTTATCAAGAGTTACTTCGCTGTTGGCATCCATCGCCAAGGTTTGAACAACTTTGCCAGAAGCGTCTTTCACATACACCTTAACGCCTTCAGCGGATGATCCGTCAGAAAAGCCGCCTTGGCACATAATGGTCCCGTCACCGTTGTCAAAGCAGTCAAAAATAGGACTGTGTGCAAAAGCCATTGCAGGCGCACTCAACATCATGCCCATTGCCAACAGTACTAAACCTTTTTTCATACTCAATCCTTCTTTTTTGAAATTATATATATTTTGACGTATGCTTAAGGGAACAGTCCCCTACTTAGTCACAGCAGGGCTCTCTTCCCGCGCAGGGATAAAGCCCAATGCCACCACCAAGGCCACGCAAATACCATAGAATGTCCACATAGCTTGTACGCCTGTAAGGCCAAGCATAAGACCGCCGCTATAGACAAAGCTTGCTACAATAAGCCCAATCGTCATTTGAAAGACTATGGAGAAAATCATCCACTTTGTAGAGCCTGTCTGACCGCGCACCATCATAGAGGCAGGCAAGCAAGGCGGATACAAGGACATAAAGAGCATAAGCGCAAGCGCATGCAATGCTGTAAACCCAAGTTCTTCAAAATTCTTGCCTACTTGATTACCTTCAAAACCGTACAAGGCACCAAGGGTCGCGGCACTGTTTTCCTTCGCTGCAAGCGCAGAAAGCAAGGCGATATTGATGCGCCAGTTAAATCCTGCACCGGCAGTGAGCCACTCAATGGACTTACCAACAGCGCCTAAATAGCTGTGTTCAAAACGTTCTTGGCGAATCTCGCGGCGAAGCGTTTTTCTTTTGCTGTCAAGGGTGCGCAAGGCAGACGCAAGCTTTTTGCCATCCTTGCCCTTACGCAGAACAATAGAAGCGTATACAGGCGAATCCTTGAGGGCTTTTTCATTAATCGCACTTGCTTCTTCTTGCGTCACACCGCGCTTGCTTGCACGCAACTCGTCTTGATAGCGCAACAAGGCCAAAATATCTTCTTTCTTGAACGAATCCGCAAAGGCAGTCCCTTTCACCGCAGTCATGAAGCTGTCTTCAATCTTAGTCTGTTCCTGAGTATAAAATGCCATGCGCTCACCCGAAAGACCCGGAAAGAACACGAGAGCAAAGACAACTGTCGCAACAGCCACAACGATGGTCAAAATACGCTTAATAAAGACCCAAATGCGCAAGAATGTTTCGTGCAAGACATTGCGCAAGATAGGCATATGATACGAAGGCAATTCAATAATAAAGGGTGCAGACGGGCGCGAGCGCAAAACGGTCAAATTCAAAATCTTTGCCACAATCAAGGCCATAAGAAGCGTAATTGTGCCCATAAAGAACATCGTGCTCCCCGCCTCTGCCGCAAAAAAACCGCTCACAAGCAAAAGATACAGGGGCACCTTTGCCAAGCAATTCATCATGGGCACGACAAGAATCGTGGTAAAACGCGCCCGCTCATCAGGAATGGCCTTTGTTGCCACAACACCCGGAATAGCGCAGCCGCCCACGTATACACCGCCAAGAATAAGGGGCAAGGTCGACTGACCATGCAGGCCAAATGTGTGAAAAACCTTGTCCAAAATAAAGGCAATACGGGCAAGATAGCCACTGCCTTCCAATATATATACAAAGGAAAACATCAAGAAAAATATGGGGATATAATTTAATACCGCCGTCATACTCTTCACAACCCACTCCACAAGGGAACGCAAAAGCGGGTCTTCCAAAAATCCTTGATACGGCAAAATAGAGCTTATAAATGTCTCAAGGCTCGCCCAAATAGGCCATACCTGCGCCGCAAGAATGTTCCCATACGTCACAGACACATGATAAAAAGCAAAAAGCACAAGAAAAAGGCATATAGGGCCAAGAATACGATGACACACGACAGAATCAATTTTTTCCGTCAAGGAACGCGGCGCAGCTCCCGTCGCGTCCGCCTTGCTGTTCTTCACCGCAAGAGCATACACAGAGCGCGCCTTCGCATGACGCACGCCCGCAATATGCGCCACCGCATGCAAGAACACTTCCTTATGCGCTGCGCCCTCTTGCTTCGCCACAAATTCGGCGATATTGCTCGGGCAAGACTTCATTTGACGAAGGCTCTCAAGCACAGCGCCGTCTTCCTCAAGAAGCTTGAGCGCCACCCAACGCTTCGGATAATCAATATCCGCGCTCGCCGCCGCCACCTGCTCTGCAACAAGGTCAATATATTTCTCAAGCGCACCATAATTCAGAGTAAATTCCTCTAATTCCGGCGTTTTCTCCACATACTGTGCCAAAAGCTCCAGCAATCTGTGCTGCCCCTCAGACTTCGTATTCGTCGCTTGAATTGGCACCACGGGCACGCCAAGCTGCTCAGAAAGCGCATCCACATCCACGGTCAAACCGCGGCGCGTCGCCACATCAATCATATTGAGCGCAACAATAACAGGACGTCCCATCTCCAAAAGCTGCAATACAAAGTACAGACCCTTGTCCAAGGTAGACGCATCCACAACAGCAATAACCACATCCGGCCGCTCATTGAGAATAAAATCCCGCGCCGCCATCTCCTCAGGAGAATAAGACGTGAATGCATAGGTGCCAGGCAAATCCACAACGGACACCTTTTCGCCATTAATAGTGCACGAACCGCCAAGCTTTTCCACCGTCACACCAGGATAGTTCGCCACATACTGACGCGCACCGGTGAGAAGGTTAAACAAGGTCGATTTGCCGCAATTTGGCTGCCCCGCCAAGGCTATGAGCTTTTTAGGCATCGAGGGCAACCTCCACGAATTTCGCCTCAGAACGACGCATGGCCACATGATAATTGCCAATCTGCACTTGAATAGGATCCTTCAAAGGCGCAGTGCGCACAAAGGTAATCCTCGTCCCTGGACACACGCCCATGTCATACAATCGCTGGCGCAAGGAGCCGCTCACAGCAATATTCTTCACCAACAAAACACCACTCTCAGTGACATCGTTCAAGGTCATAAATCCTCCCGCGGAAAAGGAAAAAAAACGTCTATAGACAAAAAACAGCGCACACGAACTTCGTCGGCACGGCATTCTCATTTTGTTTTTTGAAAGAGGTTTGGGGAAAAATTTTTTATTTTTTTTATTTTTTTTATTTTTTTAAGCTTTTTTCTTGGGGGAAAACTTTTTTTAGGAAAAAAAAGTTTTCCCCC
>CAYJHT010000217.1:0-4670 GCA_964369615.1 uncultured Desulfovibrionaceae bacterium | reverse complement strand
AAACTTAAAAAAAATAAAAAAAGCTTCCCCCAAAACCCTTTCAAAAAAATATCTTTATTGAGAAACAGTCCCTAGGAAAAGCAAAAATCATGCTGGCGAAGGTGCAGTTTTATTGAAAACTGATTCTTTTCCTGTGTTTTTTTGTTGAAAATGTCTTGCACAGGACACAGAGTTGTTGTAGTGTCCTCGCTGAATTTGTATGGGTTTTATTTTGTAATGATTGAAGAGTGATAGAAATTGGGTGTAAAAGAGATTTTCATGATAAAAGTAAAGAAAATTGATTCGGATGATTTTTTATATAGTATTTTAAGAGACATAGATCTCCCCATGTTTTGCTGGACAGCAGACAGTGAGCTCCTCTATGCTTCTCCTAGTATATTAAGATTTTTTGCCTGTTCGACTATTGAAGAATTGTCAGAGCGATTTGATACATGCTCGCCCATACAACAACCTTGCGGCACAAATTCCCTTACAGCGCGTGAGGCGCATTTGGCGCGCACGATAGAAAAGGGTTTTGATAATTTTGAATGGATGCATGTTTTTCCCCGTCGCGGTGCTGTACTTGTGGAGTATAGCGCAAAACGCATCGAATTTAAGGGGGAACCGATTATCGTTGTCCATATTGCGGAGGCCAAGGATGCTTCCCGTGAGCATGATGAGAAAGTCACCGTAGAGCAGAGCGCCAAGGCTATGGTGGATGCAAGTCCTATGGGTATTTCTTTTTGGAACAAACATTTTAAGATTATTGATTGCAATGAAGTGATTTTGCAATTGCTCAAAGCGCCTTCAAAGTATGATTTCCTTAAAAATAATGCGGCTTATGATTCTCCGCTTACGCATGGCGTACATAAAGAGTATAAAGAGACATCGCACATCTGGCGAGAGGCGCTGAGTCGTACATTTGAAACAGGCACCTTTCAAACGAACTGGATGCATCAAGATTATTTTGGCAAACTTGTGCCCGTGCATATTACGCTTAAACGCGTGCATTTTTCCGGCGAAGACGTGGTTTTGTGTTACACAAGAGATCTACGAGAGCTTCAAGCGAGTCAGAAGCTTGCTGAGGAGGCTGCGGAATATTTGCAAATTATGCTGGACACCATTTCCCTTGGCGCGAATATTTGGAATAAGAACTTTCAAAATATCGCTTCAAATCGCGCCGCCGCCGAACTTTTTGACCTTGGCAGTCCTGAAGAATATCTTGCAAAATTTTATGCCCTTTCGCCGGCATTTCAACCTGACGGACGCCCATCAGCATCTGCAGCTATAGCGCACATACAAAAAGCCTTTGATGAGGGGAAGTATAAGTTTGAATGGCTTCACCAAAAATTGAATGGGGAGCCTGTGCCATGCGAAATTACGCTTATTCGCCGAACCTTTCAGGGGGAGAACATTGTTGTCGGTTATACGAGGGATTTAAGGGAGCTTAAGGCAAGTCAGAGAGAGGCTGCGGAAGCTGCAGAATACTTGCAAATCATGCTCGACACAATATCTCTTGGGGCAAATATTTGGAATAAGGAATATCAAAATATTGCTTCAAACCGTGCTGCTGCAAAGCTTTTTTCTTTAAGCAGTCCTGAAGAATATCTGAGGCGTTTCCCTGAGTTGTCACCGGAGCTGCAACCTGACGGTCAGCCTTCCATGCAAAAGGCACGCGCGCATATACGTGAAGCTTTTGAGAGGGGCGAGTGCAAGTTTGAATGGCTTCATCAAAATCTTGAGGGGGAGCCTATTCCTTGTGAAATTACGCTTATTCGCAAAAAATATCGCGGTGAAGATATTGTCGTAGGTTACACAAAGGACATGCGCGAACTTGAAGCGAGTAGAAAGGAGGCCGCAGAGGCCGCAGAATATATACAAATTATGCACGATACTATTTCACTCGTTGCAAATATTTGGAATAAAGATTATCAAAATATCGCCTCAAACCGCGCCGCCGCCGAACTCTTTGACTTGGACAGCCCCGCACAATATCTTGAAAGATTCGCCGATCTTTCGCCGGAGTTTCAGCCGGACGGGCAACCGTCTATGCAAAAGGCGCTTGCGCATATTCGCGAAGCTTTTGAAAAGGGAGAATGTAAGTTTGAGTGGCTGCATCAAAAACTCAATGGCGAACCTGTGCCTTGTAAAATTACGCTTATCCGCAAAAGATATCGCGGTGAAGATATCGTTGTCGGCTACACTCAAGACTTGCGCGAACTGAAAGAAAGCCAGAAAAAAGCTGCAGAGGCCGCAGAATATATTGAAATCATGCTCGATACTATCTCCCTTGGAGCTAATATCTGGAATAAGCGATACAAAAATATCGCCTCAAACCGCGCCGCCGCACATCTTTTTGACTTGGAGACGCCGGAAGAATATCTTGCAAATTATCATAGGCTCTCTCCTGAATTTCAACCAAATGGCCGAAAATCCTCTAAGATGGGCTTGGAATATATGCGAGAAGCCTTTGAAAAAGGCGAATGCACATTTGAATGGCTGCATCAAAAGCTCAACGGTGAACCCATTCCGTGTGAAATCACTCTTAAGCGGAAAAAATTCCGTGGTGAATATATTGTCGTAGGGTATACGAAGGATCTACGCGAACTGAAAGCAAGTCAAAAAGCCGCCTCAGACGCGATGGAATTGCGACAAGTCATACTCAATACCATGCCCATGGCTGTCACCTTTTGGAATAAGCAAAACGCGCTGTTTGACTGCAATAAAACCGCAGTAAAACTCTTTAATGCCTTAGACAAAGAAGAAGTCATCCGACGATACGAAGAGCTGTCGCCGGTCTTACAGCCTGACGGAACACGTTCCGTAGACAGGATTGAAGACTATATGAATACACTCTTTCAACAAGGCTATTTGCAATTTGAATGGATGTATCAAGACCTTCAAGGCAATCCCTTGCCCGTAGACATTACGCTCATCCGTTCGACATTCCACGGTGAAGAAATTGCTGTCGAATACTTACGCGACTTGCGCGAATTTAAGACTATGCTTCAAGAAATTCAGGCTGTTGGCGAGGACTTGCTCAAAGCAAGGGATTTGGCAGAACAAAGCACAAAGGCAAAAAGTGAATTTCTTGCAAATATGAGCCACGAAATACGCACGCCCATGAACGGCATCCTCGGCCTACTTCACCTTCTCAATGCGACTGACTTACAAAAAGAGCAAAAAGAATATGTTGATAAGACGCTCTATTCTGCAAATAACCTTCTGCGTATTATCAGTGATATACTTGATTTTTCAAAAATAGAAGCCGGTAAGCTTGAAATTGAAGCCACACCATTCACCATGAAGCAAGTCTTCAAGGAAGTGGAAGATCTCTACACCGCCCCCGTCAATGAAAAGGGGCTTAGCCTGCACATTCCGCACGTTGATTTTCTCGAAGAATATGTCCTTGGCGATCCTTTGCGCTTAAAGCAAATTCTTTTTAACCTTGTCAGTAATGCGATTAAGTTTACAACAAAAGGCCATGTTTCCCTCACAATTGACATTGTCGAGCGCTCTGAGAAGAGCATAAAATGCCTTTTCGCCGTTGCCGATACAGGCATCGGACTTACGCAAAAGCAAATCGAAAAACTTTTTTCCGCCTTCTCACAGGCGGATACGTCAACGACGCGCAAATACGGCGGCACAGGACTCGGACTTGCCATTTCACAAAGCCTCGCAAAGATGATGCAAGGTGAAATGTGGGTCGAAAGCCATGCAGGCAAGGGGGCGACATTTTGCTTCACAGCCACATTTGCCGCGTGCACCGATACTGTCGAAATCCCAAAAGAAGCAGAAAAGCATGCGACCCCCATACAGTGCGTAGGCTCCCTTCTCCTCGTGGAAGACAATGAGATCAATCAGCTTATCGCTGAAGAGCTTCTGCGCAGTGTAGGCTACACCGTTGATACTGCAAACAATGGACAAGAAGCTCTTGATATGATTCAAACAAAGCACTACGATATCGTACTTATGGATATCCAAATGCCCATTATGGACGGTCTCACCGCCGCAAAACGCATTCGTCAGCAAGAGCAGTTTAAACACCTTCCCATTATAGCCATGTCTGCGCATGCCATGACCGGTGACAAGGAAATAAGTCTCGCCCACGGCATGAACGACCACATAACAAAGCCAATCGTGCCTGAAACTCTTTACAGCACGCTCCAATATTGGCTTCATAGTACATTTTCAAAAAAATAATTTTTGTTTTTCTGACCTGAAAAACTTTTGGAGGGAAACTTTTTGGCGCTAGCAAAAGTTTCCCTCCCCCCACAAGCTTTGCAAAAAAATAAAATAAAATTAAATTAAATTTTCTTGACACAAAACAAGAATTGATACAGTGTACTCCTGTATTTTATGACTATTTATGCAGTAGTATAGACGCAAGCACTGGCTGGTAATTCTTGACAGAGTGACGGATTTTGAACTTGTATGGTGAGACAAAGACGCTAACTACGTTGAAGTGAAGAATATTTGAGGAGCCGCAAGTAATCTACGGCTCCATTTTTTTATACCTCACAATAGGCTCCCTTTTTATTATACTTAGCGCCGCTAGTGCCTTGTATTCACTAAAAGCATACATGAAAAGCGAAAAGCTCCTTTGAAGAAAAATCATTCGGCAGCTCTTTTTACATACTAAACAGATGGTTTTTTTGAAGGGGGGGGTGGGGGGAAAGCTTTTTTTTCCT
>CAYJHT010000216.1:0-4690 GCA_964369615.1 uncultured Desulfovibrionaceae bacterium | reverse complement strand
CAAAATCCAGTCACAGCACCTCCATGGAATACTCAAGGGAATACTCAAGGGAACACTCAAGCCCCATCTGTCCCAGCGAAAAGCTATGCGCACAATCCTCGTAAAAATGCGTCATCAAAGCAAGTAGACCTGCTCATCTCCTTAGCAGGCAAAAAAGGGATACATCTCGGAAGCGTGGTGCAAGAGAAATATGGCAAGAATATCGAAGAGCTCAACAGTCCCGAGGCCAATGCACTTATCCAAGAACTTAAGTAAAAACAATAGCCAAGGAAGAGCCACATGCACTATGACATGCAATACTACCCACAGCAATGTCTTAATAATTTTAAACAAAATGACCATATACAGCGTAAATTCACCTCCTATACGCCAGACAATCCTTTGCTCACCCACTCTGTAGGCTCAGATGCCTTCTTCAGCGCCATAGAACACGCTTTACCACCGGTTTTCAGCAGAAAAAAAGCCGAAGAAGTGCTTGGCGGACTCATCTCTGCTAAAACCTTGTCTAATCTAGACGCCTTACGGACAGGCCCACCGAAAATACGCTCAGGCTCTAAGGTCGGCTATGACAGGGCAGGATTTATGCTCTGGCTTAGGGGTAGAATTAAAATTTGATTTTCTGACCTGAGAGATGTATAATTTTATAAAAATTATACTGAAATAATTATTTTTTTGCTTGTGCATCGCCCAATTTTTATGTGGGTGTTTTCATCACAACACATTTTACAAAAAAGATAGGCGGTGCGGGGAAGATAGACAAATAGGGCGTTAAGTTTTCAAGTCATTTAGGCACTTGAAAAGGGCAAAGGTGGCTGGAACAAAGGTGAAGTCATGCGCTACTGGACTCTTAGGGCGCCACGCGTGATACCATATGTTATGATGGTGTCACAACCAGGTACCAGCAATATATGACTTAGTTAGAGCTTGCGGCAATGCCATGATACACTTTGCGCTCGCCTACAAATGACGGATTACCCACGACACAGCCAGCGTAAGGCCACGCGACAGACTGCGCACTGACGCTCTCTTCACGATACAGTAGCACAGCGGACTGTAAGATTAAGGCGACCCATACACAATGAGCCGCCCAGAAAGGAAATCAGTAGCTTTTAGAACTCATAGCGGAAAGTAGCCTGTATGCCGTGGTTTGCGGTATGCGCAGACCCCGTAAAGGTATAATCAAGTCCAAACTTCACGGCATCATTGCCAAAGTCAATACCCACACTGCCTTGATAGGAGAATCCGTCCATAACCTGTGTTTCTGTCTCCACGGAACTGCCGGCAATGCCGGGAATGCTGACATTTGCCTTGGCGTCCAAATCGCCCGCCGCAGGAATAATCGCAAGGTCGACACTCGGCGTGACAATCCACCCACTCTCGGTAACAATGTCCTTGGAGAAGGCCACACCCATGGGGAATGTCCAAATATTCTGGTAGATGCTGTCACCCTCAAAGGCTGTGCCGCCCGTAGTGTTCAATTCATAGCCATAGGTGTGTATGCCCAGATAACGCACGCCAACATGCGGCGTAATATCAAGCACGTTCGTGGCAATCGTGTATTCTCCGCGTAAACCTATGCTGATGGCAGAAGACACCACATCGCCTTCCAAGTCCTTAAAACCGACCACAGCGCTGTCTTGAGTAATATCACTATACGCCGTTGTATAGTTGATGTCTGCTGTGATACTGGCCTGTTCATTAAACCATCCGCCATAGAAGCCAAAGCCAAAGAAATTGAAATTGTTGTGGGAATCAGCAAAATCGCCGTTGGACGCCGCATACCCTGCCCCGATATTGAAAGTAGCACCGAGACGGAAAGCGTCGTTAAAAGTATAATCCGCACCGAAAGCCACACCGCCAAGGCTGACATTGTACCCCGTATCATACCCGCCGGCGTCCAAGCCCCACGCATTGCTGGCCTCGTACATGGGCGCAATCCACAAGGCAACACCATTTTTGAAGCCGTTCCCCGCGGAAACTCCGCTTGTTTCGTTTGTCCATTGACCGCTATCGTCTTGTTGCAATGACGCTATTTGTGTCGTCGTGTTGCCCGCGACCGTG
This sequence comes from uncultured Desulfovibrionaceae bacterium, assembly GCA_964369615.1. Taxonomy (GTDB): domain Bacteria; phylum Desulfobacterota; class Desulfovibrionia; order Desulfovibrionales; family Desulfovibrionaceae; genus CAYJAD01. Next base: position 2,629 of record CAYJHT010000216.1, on the reverse strand, counting down.
GTGCGTGCGACCACGGCTGCTGTTCCCCCCTTCATAGCCAAGGCAGTGGCTATGGGCGCACCGCCCGTAACCGCACTGCGTGCAGCACCTTCAAGCGCACGCCTGCTCTCTCCCGCAGGCATTTGTGCAAGAGTCTTGACGTAGCGCGTGCCGGCATTGTCAACCGTGGGCGACGAAAACACTCGTGTCACCATCTTGCCAAATTTACCATACGCACCCTGTGTTTTTTGTGCGTCAAGAGATGTTGTGGCAATAATATTTGTACCATCAATACTCAAGACTGTTTTCAAGGCTGTATTGCCATTTTCTACGACAAGTTCTGTATTTTTTCCGCTTTCAGCGTCAACGACAAACGCGCTTGCTTGTGTGCCGTCAACATTCACCGTTTGTACGCCCGCAACAAGGGTGAGCGTGCTGTTAGTGCCATCACCGGCAAGAGCCACATTATCAAAGACGATGGTGGGCAATTTTTCGCCGTTCGCCGCGCCCTCAATGTTGACGGTGAGATTTGTACCGCTGATGACAGCCTTTGTCGTATCCATATGCGATGTATCAACAATGACCAAGGAGTTATTGGCAAATGTCACGCTATCGGCTGTGGGCGAAAAGGCAGTACTCGTTTGTAGTCCGTCAACTGTGAGCGAACCGCCCACGTTTAAAACAATATTCTCCGCAAAACCCAGTACGGCGGTGTAGCCGTGTTGCGAAAGGCCGCCGAGTGCGTTGAGCCGTGCCTCCCAATCTGCTTGGAGGACAGGGCCGAAGGTCAGCATGGAGCGCATGCCCGCAAGAGCGTTTGCGCCTGTTGTGATGTCTACAACCGTTGCTCCAGGCACGCCACCCACAACATTAAGATAGGAATGACTTGGGGCATTCCAGTCGGGGTCTACGGTGATATTGCCAGAATATCCAGAAATATCACCAAGTTGTCCTACTCCTGCCGCCGTGAGACTGCCCACGGCATACGTCGTGCCTGTGCCACCAACCAGAGTAGCCACCTTGACGGAACCTGTGGTCGTCACCACAGCGCCGGGCTGAAGTGTGATTTTTGTATATTCATGGGTACCAGTACCTGTGGAATTGTCAATGGCAAATTGTATGCCCGCTGCGCTCGCTGCCCCTGCTCCACCGATAATAAGCTCTTGTACAGGCGTCTCTCCTGCCATGATACCGCCGGAGCCGATACCGCCACCCTTTTCAAAGGTAAATTCCTTTGTTCCGTCGGGAACATTGAGGGTTTTGCCGTATACGGGAGCTTTTGCACTGGTGCCGCCCGTCAGTGTGAGGTCTTGGCTCGGTAAAATGATGGGTGTTGTATTTGTTGTCACGTCGATGGGGGGCACGACACCTGTCAAAGTGCCACCTTCAAAGCCTATGGCAAACTTTTGGTTTTCGAGTGTACTTTCTGAAAAAGTAAGGTATTTTTGAAAAGTGTAGGACGTGTCCGCGTCCAATATGGCAATGACTGTGTCGTCACGCTCTATATCTTGGCCAGGCGAAGGGAGATTGCCCTCAATCCATTCCGATACGACAATTTTCGTTCCGGCATTAACCAAGGCATAGGCATCGCCGCTGAGGGACACCACGTCTTCTTGATTTGCGCGCAGTGTACCATTGGCAAGGCTTATATGAGATGTGTCGTCAACGCTCAGTTTGCCGTCAACGGTCAAGGTGCCTTCTATATGTGCTGAAGAGGTATTTTCCAGAGCAAGTGCGCCTGTGACATGTAGGCTGGTATTTTCGCCCCATACGGCAAGGTGCGCCTGTGTTTTTGCAGTAATGCTGCCATGAACAATATTTGCACCATGATTGGCAAGAAAGCCATTATCGTTGAGGTCACCCTCTTCTACATCATTGCTGAGTGTGATAAGCCCTGTCCCATCATTAAGATTGATGGTGGAATAATGCATATAAAGATTAGAATTGCTCACATTCATGATGCCGGATGTAACATTCAAAGTTGTTTCATACATTTCTAATAAAGCACGATTGGGTATCAAATAATCATTCGCGACATCAGAGGCGAGTTCTTCTAAATAAACACTATCAACAGTGAGAGTTGTGTCTCCTATCGGTTTGAGTGGAATGAATGGGTTATCAAAGGGAAAGCTTGCCCCGTGATCGAGCCCCTCGAAAAACATCCCTCCAAGATAGAGGCTGCCACCATTCATCTGGACGGAATATTGGCCTTCTGCCAGTTCTCCGGCAAAGGTGTTGTGCCCTGTGATAGCGATGCCTTGAAAATAGTTTTCATAAGACATATTGCCGCTGTCATAGGGTTTGCCCGTCACTATGAGCTGCTTGCCGTTTTCACCGCCGAGGATATTGCCATACGAGGCATTTTCTTTGAGGCTGTACACACCATTATTGATGGCGATATTGTCATCAACGGCTGCCGTCGTGTCAGCAGGATTGACACCTGTGATGGCGGCAACAGTCAGTGCCGCAAGGACGGAGCGTTTCAAAAGTTTTTTTGGGTTGCGCATATATTCTCCTTGTATGCGGTTTCTGTGTTGAAAGTGAAAAGATCTGTACTGTTACAGACAGAGCAGTCTGACAGAGCACAAACATTACTTAGTTGACCCTGAAAAAGCAATATCACACTAAAATTACTTGACTTTTATCCTAT
>CAYJHT010000215.1:0-4708 GCA_964369615.1 uncultured Desulfovibrionaceae bacterium | reverse complement strand
GGCGCATGCTCTGCGTGGGGGATTTTCCTCTTGACAAAAACAGGAGAATGGATTACTCTTCGAGTAACTATTTGAAATATAAAATTTACTTACAAACTTGTAGATATATTGGACGCAGAATATGAAGGAATGTCAAGTTGTTGTTATTGGCGGCGGAGCAACCGGTATAGGAATTTTGCGCGATTTGAGTATGCGTGGGGTTAAAACGATACTCGTGGAGCAAGGGGGGCTTGCCCACGGGACGTCGTCAAGATTTCACGGCTTATTACACAGCGGCGCGCGCTATGCGGTCGGTGATAGCGAGTCCGCACGGGAATGCATTGAAGAAAACCGGATTATGCGCACTATGGGGCGTCACTGTGTGGAAGAAACGGAAGGGTTTTTCATTTTGACGCCGGAGGACCCGCCAGACTTTGTGGGTACATGGGCTGCTGCCTGTGTAAGGGCAGGTATCGATGCCAAACAGATTGACGTTGCAGAAGCGCGACTTTTAGAGCCTAATCTTGCGACAGATATAAAAACTGTATATCGCGTGCCGGATTCATGTATAGATGGCTTCCGCCTTGTATGGCACAATGCCATGGCGGCGCGTCGGTACGGCAGTGAATTTTACACCTATCACCGGGTGACGGGCATTGACGTGGAGAACGGCGCAGTGAAGGGCGTGCGCATAGTGAATGAGATTACGGGCGCGCAAGACTTCATCGCCTGTCAATTTGTCGTGAATGCGGCAGGTTCGTGGTCGGGTGAGATTGCGCATATGGCGGGCTTAGACGTGCAAGTGGCACCGGACAGAGGCACACTTATTGTGTTTAATCACCGCTTCACATCGCGTGTTATTAATCGCTTACGCAAGAGTACGGACGGAGATATCTTTGTGCCCCACGGTTCCGTAACGATTTTGGGAACGACCTCTGCGCAAGCGAACAGCCCCCAAGACACACGTCCGACGGCGGAAGAGGTTGTGCGGCTTTTGGCGCATGGCAAGCCGCTCTTTCCAAAGATTGAAAGCTATCGTATTTTACGCGCCTTTGCTGGCACGCGTCCTTTATATGCGCCGGGGGCAGGCGCGTCTGGTCGTTCTGCCAGTCGTAATTTTCATATTGTTGACCATAAGATAGAAGGTTTACAGGGTTTTGCCAGTATTTTTGGCGGAAAACTGACAACGTATCGCCTTATGGCGGAAAAGATGAGTGACCTTGTGTGCAAACATATAGGAGTTAATGTTGCCTGTGCTACGGCGACGACACCTCTTGTGGAATTTGATGGAAGTGTGGAAGCGGATATGCCACAATTACGCAAAAAATGTCGTCAAATCTTCGCTGTGCCGGACACGAAACTTTTAGAAGACCGTTTAGGGGCGGCCTTCCCTCAGGTGGTTGAGGCTGCGGTCAATGCATCGTCGAAGAATCAGCTTTTATGCGAGTGCGAGATGGTGAGTATGGCTGAAGTGGACTTTGTGGCGCGTGATGCCACAAGTCACAGCTTAACGGATGTGCGTTTGCGTACGCGTTTAGGCATGGGAACGTGTCAAGGAATTTTCTGTTCTCTACGTGCGGTGGGTGCTATGACGGAAGGAAATATTCCGCTTGCGCTCAAGCCTGCGGACAATGTGCGCTCATTTTTACGAGAACGTTGGAAGGGTTTGCGTGCGGCTTTATGGGGGGCGCAACTCAAGGAATTGGAACTTGGACGCGCCATTTATGCGGCTTCCCTCAATTTAGACGGAAGCTTATGGGAAGATGAAAGCACACATGAGGAAACGACACCCGAGGAGGCCGCGCATGTCTAATAATAAGAAGCGAGTTATTGTTGTTGGCATGGGCATGGCGGGTTGTATGGCGGCCTACGGTGCGCGCGCGGCAGGGCATGAGGTGACACTCTTGGGAGCGGGAGCTGGCTCTCTTTCCATTGGCGGTGGCTGTATAGATGTGCTTGGCTATGTGCGCACGGCGAAAGGTGTACGCCCCGTGCGTGGTAATCCTGTAGAATCCATTTCCCTCTTACCTGCGGCGCACCCGTATGCCTTAATGAGTGCCGAGGCTGTGCATGCGGGTTTGCGTGCTTTTCACGCTCTTATGAAGGAACAGGGACTTATATTTCAATCTGCCGCTTGTGATGCGACTACCATGAGCGAGTATGATGCGTGTGCAAAGAATACTCTCGTGGCAACGATTATGGGGACGCTCAAGCCCACATATTTGTGTGCGCCGTCTCACGATGTGCGCCGCGCGCTTGTGAAAGGTGCGAATACGCGTATCGCTGTGGTGAGTGTGGATGCTATTCGTGATTGCCATCCGGGTTTGATTGCGCAAGAATTGCAGCAACATCCTCTCTTTAAGGAAGCACGTTTTACGACGGGAACGCTGACGTGGCCTCAGGGCAATGCGCGGCGGCCTTTGAGTCCCTTGGATGTGGCGCGATTTGTGGATACGGAAGAAGGGCGTAAGTGGCTTGTGTCGCAATTGTTTTTAATCTCGCAGGATGTGGACGCCTTCCTTTTGCCGCCGATTTTAGGTGTGCGCGTGTCGGCGTGGGAAGAGATTACGGGGCGCTTGCAGCGCCCTGTTGTGGAGATGGTGGGCATGCCTCCGGGGGTTGGTGGTTTGCGTATATTTACCGCATTTATACGTGCTTTGCGGAATATGGGTGTGAGTATTATAGAAAATGCCACAGTGACGCACACAGAATGTGCGGGTGCGCGATGTACGGCAGTGCTTGCTCGTGGTGAGGGTGCTGTGCGTCGTCATACTGGTGACGCCTTTGTTATTGCAACGGGCGGCGTGCTTGGCGGTGGTATTGTGACGCGCCCTGGTATTGCTGAGGAGGCGATATTTGGCTTGCCTATTGATGCGCCGACGGAGCCTGAGGCGTGGTCATTGCAAGAGCTTTTTGCGGAACATCCATTTGCGAGTATGGGGGTGCGTGTAGACGAGCGTTTTCTGGCGCTTGACGCATCTGGGGAGTCGGTGCTTTCAAATGTCTACTTTGCAGGTCGCATTCTTGGCGCGTATGACTATGTGACAGAAAAGAGTGGCAATGGTGTTGCGGCTGTGACTGGTTGGCATGTGGGCAATGAATTGGTGGGTGGTGAAGTATGCTAAATATGAATGTGACGCCTGATGCGTGTATTACATGTGCGACGTGTGTTGTGCATTGCCCTGTGGCTGCGGTGACATCGGAATTTTTGGGGCCTCGTATGGTGGGGCCTGGTCAGGAGCGTTTTCGTCTTTTGGATTCTTCTGAAGAGAGTTCCTTGCATTATTGTGCGAATTGTAAAAATTGTGACATGGCGTGTCCGCACAATGTGCCTATTTCCACATTGAATATGTTGGCGCGTGGTTCTGCGTCATTGCGCAATCCTCCTTCCATCACGCGGGTGTCCTTTTGGCGCGACTATATGCTGGCGCACGGTGCGGACATTGGGCGCTGGCTTGGTTTTATTCCTGCGTCCTTGCGTAATTTTGGGATGTTAAATCCTTTGTCACGTGTAATCTTGCATGCACTTGGCATTCATAAACAAGCCCCTTTGCCGCCTTTTGCACCGAAGACCTTTACGCGCATTTTTCGTGAATTAAAACAAGACAAGGGTCGCGGTAAGGTGGTTTTTTTTCCGGGTTGTTATGTGGAAATGTATGACCCTTATAGCGGCCTTGATGTCGTGCGTACCTTACAGCGTGCGGGCTATGAAGTGGAGTTGCCGGAACATATTTCGTGTTGTGGTTTGCCGATGGTATCCAATGGATTTTGGGAGCATGGTCGCGGTGCCGCTTATCAGAACGCGAAGGCGCTGTATGAGTATAAGCGGCGCGGCATTCCTGTTTTGACGGCTTGTCCTTCGTGTGCCTTGATGTTTAATGCGGAAATTCCTTTATATTTTCCTGACATTGCGGATGCGTTTGGTAGGCCTGAGCATGGTGGAATTGAGCTTTTGGACGTGCAGGAATTTTTATTGGATTGTATGCGCCTTGGGAAGTTATCCGTGCCACAGAACATGAATGAGCGAAAGATTATGTATCATGCGCCGTGTCATTTGCGTGCACAGGGTACGGGTTTGCCTGCTTTTGAGTTATTGCGCAAGGTGTATGGGGAGCGCGTCCAGTATGCGGCTTCTGGGTGTTGTGGTATTTCTGGGAGTTATGGCTTTAAAAAGGAAAAATATGCCATAGCCCAGAGTGTAGGCAGCGAACTTTTTGCGCATATTGGCGCAAGCGAGGCGACATGTACTAGTAGTGAGTGCGGAACGTGTCGCGTGCAGATTGGGCATGGGACAGGTTTACCATGCCGTCACCCTGTAAGTTTATTAGTGCATTAACCTTAAAGATTTTTTTTGAAAGTTTTTTTGCCGTTTATAGTCCAGATTTGAACCCTATTGAAAAATCTGGAGGAAAGTAAAAAAAATTGTACGCGGATGAAAAGCAAAATCGCACAACGCGCTTATTGAGGTAGGAGCATATGCACTAAGTTGTTTATACTTAAAGATATTCTTGGGTGGTGTACCTCTTGTGGCTACTAGAAAAAGTCAAACATGAACCACTCTAGAGTGACGTGGCTTCGTTAAGCGATGCAGTAAAAATTTCAAAAAAAACATTGACAGGCGTGAAGGCTTGCTATAGAAGTTAACTCGTTCGTGGGCAGTTAGCTCAGCTGGTAGAGCATCGCCTTCACACGGCGGGGGTCACAGGTTCAAGTCCTGTACTGCCCACCA
>CAYJHT010000214.1:0-4718 GCA_964369615.1 uncultured Desulfovibrionaceae bacterium | reverse complement strand
AGCGCAAGCCACTGATTGGCTTACGGAAGGCGCCGTTACCCCGTGAGGGGATACGGATAATGTGTTACTCATATGGGAAGAATCCCCTTGTGAAGCTTTGCAAAATTTACCTTGTGAAATTACCTGGCCTCGAAAAGAAGTGCTTTTTGCTATCTTGCCAGAGCTTGGGGCTGTTTTAAAAAATGAACAAGGACGGTATCCAGATTTTATTCTCGAGCAACTCACCCCAATACATCCAAATTTAGCAGAAGACGAGCACCAACAAATGCAAGCGCTACAAACAATTTGGAAAAAAAATTTTTATTTTTATGTCCCTGAGTTGGTGAAAGCAGAGTTATGGCTACAACGCTGTAGGGACATTCACAACGAGATTCTTTTCCCTGCATAATAGAAGCCTCAAAATACTTGGGCAACTTTTTCAGTCTCCATTTTTTTTAATTTTTTCGTAAAACGTTCTCATACTTGAGGGCGTTTTTTTTATTGTCTCAAGCTCATTCCCTCAAAAATAGCACACGTCAGACCCAAAGGGCGCACTTATGCAATCTCTGCGAGATTGCCGTGCGCCCTGCGGGGCGGGGGGCTACGCCCCTTGGAACCCAAAAGGCAGAAAGGCATGAAGTAAGTGAGGGTATACAATATGGCGATTTTTCATGCACACTTTGGAACCGTACAGCGCAGCAAAGGCCAAAACGCCATTGCATCGGCTGCGTATATAGGGGGGATCTGTTTGCAAAAGCTGGATGGAGAAATGGCGGACTACCGCAAGAAAAGTGGTGTCTGTGGTCATAAAATCATTGTGCCCAGTGCTTTTGAACACATAAAAGTGCCGTCTGCGCAGTGGGTGTGGGCGACAGCGGAAAGTACGGAAACACGCAAAAATGCCACTACCGCACGGCGCGGTGATTTGGCTTTGCCATGCGAATTGACGCAAGACGAGTGCTTTGCTGTGGGCTATGGATACGCGCAAGACATTGCGGACAGGTACGGCGTGCTTGCACAAGTGAATTTTCACGACTTGGCGACGGACAATCCACATATTGATATGCAGTGGACGACTCGCGTTTTTGATGGGGAAAAGCTCGGGGCAAAGACGCGCATTCTCGATGACAAAAAAACCGGCCCCGAAGAAATTACTTGGATGCGAGAGCAGTGGGCAAAGCGCGTCAACGTCGTGCTGGAAAAATACGGGGAGCGCATCGACCACCGCTCATACAAAGACCAAGGCAGTGAAAAGCTTGCCACGAAGCACTTGGGGCGCAAAGCCGCCGCCCTTGAACGGCAAGGCGTCAAGACAGAAAGAGGCAAGTATAACGACAAGGTGCGTGAGCACAATGCGCTTATAGATGAGCAGGCACTTGTGGCTCAGGAAGTTGAAACATTACATAAAACCATATCGGAGGACAGATATGACAAACGACATTCTCACGGCGGAGCAGATGACAAAGGCAATACGCCTCATGGCACAACAGCTTCAAGAATTGCAGCGGAAGGAAGCCTTGCTGATGAACCTTCCCGCAGAACTGGAAGCATGGCAGAAACAACAAACGGCGGAGATGGAAAGGCATCTGGAGGTACTGCGAACCATGCTCAAGGAAGTACGAACAGCCCTCAACTCGTTGTTGGAGGGAGAAGCAAAACCGCACAGCGCAACCTTGGACTTAATCTTGAGCACATTGGAGCGCCACGAGCAGATCCTGCAGAGCATGCAGAAATAGTGGAAATCAATAGGCCAACAATATGTTTGGAAACGCGGCTTGCTCCGCCTTCGCATGTTTACAAAGCATTGAAGCAAGAGGTGGCGGCGATTGAGCGTGATTGCTCAAAAATATCTGCACTCATTACACAGAATGCCTTTGCACAATGGCTTTATATGCGAGCGTTGCAGCAACTCCGCATTGGGTGGACATATGACTATAGTCATGAGGATGAAATGCTTAAAAAAATACAAGAATTAATAGGAAAAGTGGCAGGAAAGCATACCATTGCGGCCTTGGCAGAATATGCGCAGCGCTTACCAGTGCAGCATGAGAAAGGATTGCTTGAGAGACTGGCTGACGCATCAATGATATCCCTCGACAAAAGGGACTTTAACGTCAAGACGATTGTGGAAGATGGCGAAGTGAGGTTGATCATTCCACATAATGAATACAGCATGAATTTAGAGGTAAACAATGAAGAATACAGAACAGAGTTCTCAAAATATGACACCGACAACACCAGAAATGGCGACGCCCAAGATGGCGCCCCAAGCGACGAATGGGACGACACCCCATTCAACGCCCCGAGTTGATGCAGGGAGGGTGTCGGATGAGATAGCACAGGCGCCGATAAAGGCAAAAAAGCGCAAGACGCCCGAGGAGCGTCTGCAGGATGCCCTTGTACGAAAACAGGCAATACAAGCAAAAATTGACGGATTAAAGGCAGAACTGAATGAAAACAACCGAAAAGCACGAAACCGCGGCCTCATGCTCGTGGGCGTCGCCACTGAGCAAGCCTTTAAAAATAAGGCATTCTCAGAAAAAGGACTGGAACAGCTCTTGAGCTGGTCAAAATTCCTGTCAGAAAAAGACCGCGAGGCTTACATTGCATTTATGCAAATCTTGCGTAATGCAAAGTAAACATAGAAGAATACAACAGAACAAAGCCTGTTGCCCGCCGCTGTACAGCACCAATCCACAACAGGCTTTTTTCGTTATGTCCAGTCCTTGCCTTTTGTACCCCTTGCGACACTATTGCAGCAGGTGCTCAATACACCTTGATACCAAGCGGGTCGTGCTCTCAACCACGGGAGCACCTCTGTTTTCCTATAGACAAGAGGTCAACGGGTTATCCCGTGCATTCTTTGAGGGTTTCACGCAGCAATCTTTTGGGCAACAATGCTTTGCGTCACCGACTGTGCCTCAAAAGGACAGCAATGTCGATGCAGCGTCCACTCTGCGTGTGCCGCGCCACCTGTGGGAAGGAAAAAGCGCTTTCTGAACAGGGTGATATTGTCACACTCCACAAACTACATGATACACTTGATGCCGCTGTTGCTGCAATGTATGGACTACCTCCCAACGCGCAGGAGCATGAAATTTTATGGCACATATGGGAACGCATCCTTGCCTCGGTCAAGTGATGTACTGTACCAAGTGGGGAAAAACAAAAGGCCTTCGCTCTCACGAAGGCCTTTATTCACGCTTTTATATTGTCCTAAAACTCATACCTAAACGTTGCAAAGACCATATGCGCCGTCTCATGCTCGCTTGCCTGTAAGTTATAGTTCAAGCCAAGGCTCACCCCATTGTCCGCATTGGCAATGTCAAAACCCACGCCGCCGTTGAAGGCAAAGCCGTCCACATTGGTTGTCTCCTTTTGGATGGACGCGTTCACACCGGGCATACGCGCCGTGCTGTTGGCCTTCAAATCACCCGCCGCCGCGATAAAGCCCACGTCCAGCTTCGGCGTAAACGTCCAGCCACCGTCCGTCACAATATCCTTACTCAAAGTCACGCCCACAGGGAAGTACCACACACCTTGATAATCGCTGTCCACGTCAAGGTCGGCAATGTCATGCCCATACGTCGTGACGCCCATATAGCGCACGCCTGCATGGGGTGTTATATCCATGACACCCGTCTCAATGGTATAGGCCGCACCTAGCCCCACCGTCCACGTGTCCGCAAAGATGTCGGCCTCATAACTGGCGGCACCCACTGTTTGCGTCACGTCATGCGTGCTCGCACTGTAACCCACATCCGCAGACAGGCGCAGACCCTCAAACGTATAAGCCCCATAGAGCGACACGCCGTAGAAGTCGAAATTGTTGTCCGTCCCGCTGAAGTCGCCTGTGGACTCGCTGTAGCCCGCGCCCACATTAAAGGCCAGACCCACGCGGAAATTATTGGCAAACGTATAATCCGCACCAAGGCTTATGCCGCCAAGGCCGCTCTTATACCCGCCCTCAAGCGCGCCGGACTCCACACCGCCCACAGTGCTCCACTTGTACAAGGGCATGAGCCACACGCCGACGCCGCTTTTCGTGTCATAATTACCTGCGCTTAAGCCTCGCTCGGCATCGTTCATGCTCACGGCGGTCATGTCTTGCGTCCCCGTGGCACCCACATCATTACGCATACCAATAGCCCCTGTGGCGGCGCTTGCGGCATTCATGAGACCACGCGCCGCATTGCCAATCACAGCAGCCTGTGGCACCACTTCGGACGCCTTCACCCTCTGACTCTCAGGAATATTTGCATTGTCCATGAAGTCAAAGAAAGCGCCGCGCACTCCCGCATCTCTGGCAGCGTTCATAAAGTTACTGACAGACGTATCAACACCCTCAAGAATAAAGGCCTTTTTGGCAAGTTTTGCGCTAAAAACACCGCCCGCCCATGAGACCTCGGACACCTTCAATGTCTCGCTGTCGATGCTGATGTTTGTCAGCTCTGCGTCATTGTAGCCCCAGCCCTTGTCGGCGATAGTGCTGGCAATGGCACTTGCCCCGTCGCTAAAGCCACTCACCACGGTCACGACAGCATCGGCACCGGCCACATCGGCGGAACTGATAACAAGCTTTGCCGTGGCGTCCACGGTGAGCGTACCGCCTGTGGCAGTCAGCGCTGCACTGCTGCCCACGCCCGCGGCATTCACCACGAGGAGGGAACCTGCTGTGAAGGCTGCGCTATTATTGGCAATACTGCCAAGGGCAGGGGCGGCGGTCAAGCTTCCGTCCA
>CAYJHT010000213.1:0-4718 GCA_964369615.1 uncultured Desulfovibrionaceae bacterium | reverse complement strand
TCCCCCAAAAGCTTTTTTAAAATATATCGGTTTGATAATATACAAAGCTTATGAATATTGTACAGGTTCTTCTTGGTATTTTTCTTGGATTGCCAGCATGGTGTCTATGATTTCCATGAAGGAGTCAACCATATCTGGATCAAAGAACGTACCTGCGTCTTTGCGGAGGATGGAGAGCGCGCGTTCCACCGGCATTGGGTCTTTATAGCAACGTGGTGAGATGAGTGCGTCGAACACATCTACAATGGATGTAATGCGTGCTTCAAAGGGAATATTTTCTCCTGCGAGCGGTTCGATGCCTTCGTCTTCGACGCCGCAATATCCTGTACCGTCCCATTTTTGGTGGTGATGCATGGCAATATTTGCAGCGAACTTGTCCAGTGTGCGATTGGGATTTTTGAATATTGCCGCACCGATGACACAGTGCTTTTCCATCATTTTGCGTTCTTCCTTAGTGAAGGGGCCTGGCTTTTTGAGAATCTGGTCTGAAATGCCTACCTTTCCCACATCATGTAGCATGGAAGCAAGACGCAAGTGCGCTTTAGTGTCAGCTATTTCCACAATATCTATGCCGCGTTTTTCTGCCCAGTGGTGATAAAGTTCTGCTGCCATGGCGCCAACGCGAAAGACGTGCGGGCCTGTTTCTGTTGGGTCACGCAGCCGTGAGGTTTCAAGAACGCGCAAGAGCATATCGCGAGTGCTTAGGGCTTGCTCAATGGCTTGAGCCCCGACGAAGCTCAGTTCGCGTAAAATGCATTCAAAATGTGTTGAGAAAGGCACAGCATTGCCTTTGTACATGCTATTGATGATTTGCATGACGGCCAGGAGTTTACCGCTGTGTGAAAAAATAGGAAGTGCGCAGATGGATACAGTATTATAGCCTGTTGCTTTATCAAAGGAGTCGTTAAAGGAGTAGGGGGCGTTTGCAGGTAGGTTGCGCACATCTGGAATATTGAGAGTTGCGCGTTGGCTTGCTACATATCCTGCGATGGATTCAGGTGTTATGGGGAGGCGTGCGTTTAGGTACTGTTGTCTTGCAGATTGTGAGCTTGTAAAGAGTGTTTCATTGTGTGAGTAAGAAAAGACGAGTTTGTTGTCTTCGACAAGATATATGGTGCCTGCATCTGCATTTGAGAGTCTTCGTGCGCGATGGAGGAGGTTGTCAAGTACGGAGCTCATATCTGGAATATCTAAAAGTTCAGAGGAGAAACGACAATTTTCGCACTCAGAACTGACAGGAGCGCATGTTTTTGCGTGATTTGTGATGTTTGCTGGACGTAATATGAGTCCTTCATAGGCCATACGCAAGCGTCGATCAAGATTTGGTGTTGCACGCAGGATATTTGCGCACAGATTATCGAGAAACACATCTTCGTAGGCGGGATCATAATGTGTTGGGACGAATGTTTTTACGCCGAGTTCAAATATGAAGGGTATCCACTGTTCCATTGCGGAGTGTCCCCAGCCTACGTGAGATTTTTTGTATGCTTCTAAGGTGTATTGTGAGTCGAGTATGGCAATATCAGCATCGCGCATATGTGCATAAAAGGGTGTTGATGTATCGATGATACTTAAATCAGGACCTAGTTCATGATCGCCACTAAAGAAAATTTTGTGTTGTCCATCGCGCAGGCTAAAGGCTGAGGAATGCATGCCTTGCCCTATACCTCTTTCAGCGTAGGTGCCGTGATTTGAAGCAAAGATATCAATTGTAACGCCGTCAAAATGAATTTGCTGTCCATCTGTCAGGGAGTATATGGGGCGCTTGCTTGCGAGCATGCTCCATTCGATGGGGAAAAAAGCAGATGAGAAGAGGCTTTGCATAAAGGCTGCAGGGCCAATGCCCCCTATGTTTTCCGGAAGATAGAAGCTTATGTCCCACGCTGGATTATAGAGTGGGTCAAAAAAGGGTAGTCCGGCTACATGGTCCCAGTGTCCATGACTGATAAGTATTAGGCATTTTTGAGGTTTGTTGTTGTCTTTGAGGTAGACGCCAAGGTTTCGTAAACCAGAGCCAGTGTCTAGGATAATATGAGATCCTGCTTTTGTTTCTACACTGTAGCAGGACGTATTGCATCCATAACGCGCCGAGGTGGCGCATCCGGAAGCTAGAGAACCGCGAACTCCCCAAAATTGTAATTGCATTGCTTTGTCCATGCTATAAGGTTAACACCATGGCAGGCGTGTGGTAGAGACGACACGGGCGGTCGTGTACATAAAAACGCCACGAGAAGGCAGTAATATTTTTTTGTCACGAATGAATCTATCTTGTAAGCTTTGCAAGTATGATGCACAAGTGTTTTGTTTGTCTTTATTTGAGAGTCATATGAACTTCATGGTCAACGGTCAAGGCGTCTTCGGTATACATTTTGTTGTACATGCGCGATTGACGAGCTTTTGCGTATACCTTTATATGGGTGCGTCTTACGCAGGAGCATAATAAGGTTCCTTTGTTTTGTTGTCAAGAGGAACAAAAACTACGGTGGCTTTTTTTGTCTTCATGTTGAGGTTTTGTTGCTAAGTGCTTATGTTTTTATTTTTTTTCTGCTTCTTAGCCTTGTTATTTGTGTGAAAAAGTTTTGCCAAATGTCTTTCAAGCAACTCTTTTATTGAGAAGCAGCTTCATCGTTAAGAAGGTGTGTTTGTTCCTTATTTTAAAATATCTTTAAGTGCTTCGTCAAGAGTCTCCTTTGTGTATATGTCGCGCAAGATGAGAGGTGTATTTTTTGCGTTTCCTGTGGGAAAAATTGCTGTAAAGGGAATACTTCTGCCGCCGAGGGCATGTAGGAATGCTTCTGCGTCTGGGTTATTATGTGTAATATCAGCTTGTATGAAGGTGATTTGATATTCTTTATGTAATCCTTGCATGTTTTCTGGAGTGAAGACGGATTTTTCGATAAATTTGCAATTAGGGCACCAATCTGCGGTAAATTCTAGGAGTATGGGGTGAGTGCCGTGTTGTTGCTCAAAGTGTGCTCCTTGAAATGCGATCCACTTTGTATTTTTTTTTGAGTTTTGTTCTACGAGTGTAGAGAACGCTGGTGAGGCGAGTAATGGAAGACATATAACAACACAGAGAAAGCAGGTTCCAAGTAAGCGTCGTCGTATTGGTGGTGCTGCAAGTCCACCAAAGTGTCCCCAGAGCCAGCCTGTAAAGGCAATAAGTAAGAGTCCTGTGAGGGTATGAATATGCATGTAGGTGGGCAGTATTGAAAAGAGGTAGAGTGTTGTTGCAAGGAGGAAGAAGGCAATGAATCGTTCAAGTGTATGCATCCATGCGCCTGGTTTTGGTAGGAATGTTGCCCACGTGGGTTTGAGTGCAAGAGTGAGATAGGGGGCACTCATGCCTATTCCTACGGCTATAAAGATACAGACAATTATATAAACCGGTTGTAAGAAAGCCCAGCTGAGCACGCCTCCGAGTAATGGGCCGCTACATGGAGTTGCGAGCAGTGTTGTGAAGGCACCTGTAAGAAAGGCTTGAGTGCGTGGGGAGGTGCTTTTGCCAGCTTTGAGGTCGATGACAGGTAGTGTGAAGAGTCCAAGGAGTGAGAGCGCGAGTGTAAAGATGAAGACGAGCATGCTTGTGACGAAGGTCGTATTTTGAAAAAACTCTCCCCACATGAGTTCTGCTCCTGCGAGCAGTAGTGCGAGGAGTGTAAATTGACATATAATGCCAGCAGCAAAAAAAAGCATGTGCTGCCGAAGATTGTGTAGATTTTTTGTGGAGTCGTGTGTGAGTAGTGTGCTGGCTTTAAGACTGAGTACGGGCAAGACGCAGGGCATTAAGTTGAGTATGATTCCTGCAAGGAGTCCTAAAAGGAGTGCTGTTGCTAAGTTTGTGACTTCAAGTTCTGGATTAAAATTGTGTGGTATTAAATTTTTTAGGAGTATTTGAAAGGATTCTTTTTGTTTTCCTTCTGTTTCCTGTATGGTATCATTTTCGGGAGTTGTTGCTTGTTGTGTATCGATACGTTGTGAGTTTTTTAAGAGTTCTTGAATATTGATATTTTGTTTTTGCGTCATGTGTGTTGGAGTAGTGAATGTTATTTCTTGCGAGATGGGGAGGCAGTGTTGCGTTGAGCAAAGAAGGAGTTGAATGTGTGCTTTGTATGGTGTTGTATCAGGGGGATTTTTTATGTCGTTGAGAGGTAGTAGGAAGGGGTTTTTGCCTTCGTATGCGGGTATGATTTTATCTTTTTCATAGAAATCGTGTCGCATAATTGGTAGAGGATAGTAGACGGGTAGGTGGGCGGACTTTTCTTGTGTGACGTATATTGTTGTGGGTATGCCGAGATTTTCTGTTTTGCTTGTGTGTATTTTTTGTGGTGCATAGGTATAATAGTTTTTGGGGATTTCTATCCACAGAACAGCCCAATTTTGGTCGTCGAGGGTCGTGAACTCTACAGTTATAGGCACGCGAGTGAGATCTGTATTGGCGGTACTTTGTGTGTTTTTGCTGCCTCGCAGTAATTGTAGGCTACGAAATGTTTCATTGTCAGCCAATGCATGCGTTGGAAATGCGAGTGAGGAGAATAGCGACAAGATGCTGAAATAATATAAAAATATGTATTGTGTTGTGTTTTTCATAGGGCATTCTACAAAAAAAATAAAAAAAATGCAAAACATACTTGACTACGTAAGCCAAAAGGCATACAACCTCATTCGTCGAGTGGGTCATTAGCTCAATTGGTAGAGCAGTTGACTCTTAATCAATT
>CAYJHT010000212.1:0-4771 GCA_964369615.1 uncultured Desulfovibrionaceae bacterium | reverse complement strand
AAAAAGTTTCCCCCCACAAGGCTTTCATAAAAAACGCTTTATTTAGAAACAGCACTTAGCAAAAGTTTCCTCCTTTCTTTTTTTTTCGAACTTGTATCTTGCTGGCGTAGAATTTGCAGTCACCTATGCGCAGGCGGTCTTGAAACCCGCCTGAGGTGTCATTTTTTTTACGGTTCTTATGGTTCCACAGGAGGAATTTTTCATGCAAGATACCATGTTTAGCGCCGTTTTCGGAGCACTGACCACAGAGCACCGCATGAATTTTATCGCCAATAATTTGGCAAATGTGAATACGAATGGCTATAAGCGGGATCATTTGGCCTTTAAGGATACCATGGCGACCTATGCCCATGATGAAATCCGCGAACCCCTTATGAATTGTCGTTCTAAACCCTTGTTTCCGGAGCCAAAGAACGCCGCACGTCCGCGTATCGCCGTCTCGCATACGGACTACTCACAAGGCGCTATGCAATTTACGGGCGACCCCTTAGATATGGCTATCAGCGGTGAAGGCTTTTTCAAAGTAAATACACCACAAGGGGCATTTTATACGCGAAATGGACACTTTGTCTTGTCGTCTGACGGCATCATCCAAAACTCGCAAGGGATGACTCTACAAGGCGAAGGCGGCGGCGCCATAGCTATTCCAGAAGGAACACGCAATGTACATATCTCCAACGACGGACAAGTCTTAGCTGACGGTGAACTCATAAATACCATCAACTTTGTAACCGTAGATAATGTGCAGAACTTGGAGAAAATGGGCGGTAATCTCTTGCGCCCAAGACCCGATGTCGAAGTGGCAGAAATCAATGCATTGGACGGAGGCGGACGTATAGCACAAGGCTTTGTGGAAACTTCCAATGTCAATGTGGTGACGGAAATGGTGAATATGATCGAAACACAACGTCAGTTTGAGGCCTATCAAAAGGTCATACAAACAGCTGACACCACTGACAGAGAAGCCATACAAAAAGTGGCAAAAATTTAATTGAAAGCACAGCGAAGGAGCTAAAATTATGATGCGTTCCCTTTGGACTGGTGCCACAGGTATGGTGGCACAACAGTTAAATATTGATACTATTTCCAACAACTTGGCAAACGTAAACACCACAGGCTTTAAGAAAAGCCGCGCAGAATTTGAAGACCTTATGTACCAAACCATGAAGATTGCAGGCTCTATCACGGAAGGAGACAATACTCTTCCCGTCGGCATCCAAGTGGGCATGGGCGTGCGCCCCACAGCAGTACACAAATTCTTCTCACAAGGCGATTTTCAAAATACGGGCAATGCCTTAGACGTAGCCATTGAAGGTGACGGATTTTTTCAAGTGGAAGTAAACGGCGAACTTATGTACACCCGTGCAGGCACCTTCAAACTTAATCAAGACGGCACAGTTGTGACCGCCAACGGCTACATCTTACAGCCTGAGTTTGCAGTGCCTGCGGAAACGAAAAATATTGCCATATCAGCCACAGGCCACATTGCAGCCCTTGATGCTTCCGGACAAGAAATTGCAGCAGCGGATATCCCTCTGTATACATTTATCAACCCCGCAGGCTTAGACGCACGCGGCAGTAATTTGTACACGCCTACAGACGCTTCCGGTGACGCTCTTGAAGGAGAACCCGGCGTAGACAATGTAGGCACCATGGCGCAAGGATTCCTTGAAATGTCCAACGTAGAGGTCGTGGATGAAATGGTCAATATGATTGTGGGACAACGTGCCTATGAAGTCAATTCAAAGTCCATTCAAACGTCAGATTCCATGCTCGGGATAGCCGTACAGTTGAAGAGAAGCTAATATGACACAGCATACGCAGACATATATGTCGTATATATATGGCGCGTGGGCTTGCTTATTGCTGTGTATTGCATGTGTATTTATGCCCGCCACCACCTATTCGGCGGGCATTACTTTAACGCCCTCACAGCAAAATGTGCAAGCTCCCGGCGCGCGTGAGTATATGAGCATTCCCGGCAATACATCACAAGGAGTGATTCACATGTCGGACGCTTCCGACTGGCGCTTGCGTATTCGTCATGCGGCTGTGTCTTATGGGGATATGGTGACCTTGGGTGAAATTGCAGACCCTGTAGGCAATATACCGCCGGAACTTTGGCGCACCATGAGTGTGCAGCCCCTGTGGCCTTCGCCGCCAGAACCTGGAAAACCTTTGCAGATAAGCAAGATGCGCCTTGGTTCGGCCTTGCATCAGAGCCTTGGGGATGTGTCGGCACGCTGCATTTTGCCAAGCTCCTTGGTTATCCAGCGCGGCGGTGTGGTGCTGACGGAAGATGCCTTGCGAGACTATGTTGTCAGGTATTTGACTCCACAGCTCAACGCCTTGCCGGGTCGCGCAGAACTGACAGATTTCCGTCTGCCACCCTATATTTTTCTTGCTCATGGACAGCAGCAAGTGAGTCTTGAAGTGGGTGCTTTGCAGCCCGGACGTGTAAGCTTTCGCTTCTTGGTTCAAGAGGCAGACGCGTCAGTTTTGCGTCGTGTGGCGGGAACAGCTTTTCTTGACCTATGGATAAGTGTGCCTTCTGCAAACAAGCCTTTAAATAAGGGCGATGCACTCCATGTGCATGATTTGACATTTATGACTATAAATGTAGCACATGTGCGTGGTATTCTTTGGGATGGGAAGGGTGGCCCGTGGCAAGTTGTGCGTGCTCTTGGTATTGGCGAACCCATTTATCAAGCAGATTTGCTAGGCCTTGCCATGGTGCGCAAGGGTGCCATTGTCCATATGCTTTATGAGAAGGGCAATATCCGCATGCAGGTACCAGCCGAATGTCTCGCAGACGGAGCACCAGGCGAAATGATTCCGGTGCGAAATTTGCAAAGCAAAAAACAAGTCTATGCCACCATTCGGGACAATAAAACCGTCGTGGTGCAGTAATACGTGCAAGCAGTTCCACAAGCATATTTACGCCATGGCACTGTAAGGAGAAAATCCAGATGAAAACGAAACACATTTTTATGACCCTGTTCATGGGCGCCGTTCTTGCGTGCACCGGCTGTCAAAGCAGCAAACAAGCGCCTGAGGTAGTCATCCCCACAGCGCCTGAGCCTGCTTTTAATGAGGGCGCACAACAAAACAATCCCGGGTCCCTCTTTGCCGAAAGCGATATAGACCCGCTCTTTTCCGACAGCCGCGCGCGTCGCGTCGGTGATATCGTTGTGGTAAACATTATGGAAAGCGCCAGCGCCACCAACACGGCAGACACGCAAGCCGATAAGGATGGCATGAATGAGTACGGCGTCAACGCCTTCTTTGGACAAAATAAAATCAACGTCTTACCGTTCACCAGTGGCATCCCTGTAGGTGACGGTCGCCTTGCCCTCGGCACAAGCTCTGTGAGCGAATTTGACGGCTCCGGCTCCACAAGTCGTACCAATTCCGTCATCGCGTCCATCGCCGCGCGAGTCATTCGCGTCATGCCTGGCGGTATCCTGCAAATTGAGGGAGTGCGTACCACACGCGTCAACGAAGAAACGCAGTACATGGTCGTAACAGGCACCATCCGCGCACGCGATATTTCTGCAAGCAATAGCATCATGTCCACACAAATGGCCGACGCAAATATTCAATACTACGGGCAGGGCGTCCTTGCCGACAAGCAAAAACCCGGCTGGTTCACGCGATTTATGGATAATTTGTGGCCTTTCTAGGAGCTGTTTCTAAATAAAACGGTTTTTATGAAAGCCTTGTGGGGGGAAACTTTTTGGGAAAAAAAAAGCTTTCCCCCCACAGCTCTGCGCTCTGCTCCTCCCTCGCCTAACGGCTATGCCTTCGGCGAGGAACGAGCCTTAGGGATACAGAGAGCAGAGATGGTGCGGGGGGAGGGAAACTTTTTGGCGCTAGCAAAAGTTTCCCTCCCCCCGCAAAAAAAAGAAAAAACAGTTTTTAGACTTTACAAGGCACTAGTAAGGTGTTTTTCTGAGGAAGGGGAGCCTTTCGTTGTTTACAAAAGCTCCCTTCCTTTTTCTTTTAAGAAATGATTTTTCTTATTCACACCTTACTTGCATAAAGAGGGAATTTTTATGGCAACAGCACCTACGACCACAGCTAATCCGGCCCCCATAGGCCTTGCAGCCTTTGGCATGACAACTATTTTGCTTAATATTCATAACGCAGGTTTTTTTGAGCTTAATGTCATGATTATGGGCATGGGCATTTTTTATGGTGGCATTGCACAAATCATTGCAGGCTGTATGGAATTTCGTCGCGGCAACACCTTTGGCAGTACAGCCTTTGTTTCGTATGGTTCTTTCTGGCTGACCCTAGTATTTTTGTGGACTGCTAAAAATGCGGGACTTCCCGCGGCAAGTCCTTTTTCTATGGGCTGTTATCTTGGAATGTGGGGCATCTTCACCGCGTTTATGACCATAGGTACATTAAAAGGGTCTCTTATCGGCAAGCTGATATTCTCCTCGCTCACCGTGCTCTTTGCCTTCCTTGCAGCAGCAAATTTCACCCATGACAACGCAGAACTTTCCCACAGTATTCACGTTATTGCCGGCTATATAGGGATTGTATGCGGCAGTTTCGCCCTTTATGAAGCAGTTGGGCTTGTTATCAATGATAAACACGGAAGAGTCGTTTTCCCTATGGGCTAGGGGGTGTTTCTAAATAAATGCTTTTGCATTTTGTCACTCTTCTGCAGGATCAAAACAGAGTTTTTTGTAAAAAATACAAAGGATTATTTTCACTCTTCCATTCGAGAGCGCCGATTGTCTAGCTAAACAGATGGTTTTTT
>CAYJHT010000211.1:0-4774 GCA_964369615.1 uncultured Desulfovibrionaceae bacterium | reverse complement strand
AACGAGCCTTAGGGATACAGAGAGCAGAGATGGTGCGGGGGGCGGGAAACTTTTTGGCGCTAGCAAAAGTTTCCCTCCCCCCGCAAAAAAGAAAAAGAAAAACAGTTTTGAGATTTTACAAGGCACTCACAGTCTGTGCTCAGTGGCGCGTCACGAAACACTCTCCACTGAGCACGAAACACTCTCCACCGAGCAAGGAGCTTCACATGAATCATGAGACACAAGAAACAAAGGATGTTTTGACGGAACTTGATACATTGGCGCAAGAAGCACAGTCTTGTGCGGTGACACTGAGCACGCAAGGCGAACACGAAACACAGTGTACCATCCAAGAAATGGAAGAGCTGTCCTGCTCAGGCCTGTTCTTTAATCGCGACATAAACTGGATAGAATTTAACGCAAAAGTTTTGCAAGAAGCCCTAGAGCCGCGCGTCCCGCTCTTGGAACAGCTCAAATTTTTAAGCATATTCTACAATAATCTTGATGAGTTCTTCATGGTGCGCGTAGCAAATGTCATGCGCCAATATATAAACCATGTCCCTAGCACCGCGCCGGACAAAATCCCGCCCGGACGACAACTTGCAGAAATACGACGCCAAACACTGCGCCTTGTCGCCTTGGCGCAAGAACATTGGCGTAAAAAACTGCTCCGTCAATTGCGTGACCGCGGTGTGCGCATCGTGCGCTATCTTGACCTGACACGCAAGCAACAAAAACTCCTCGACGAATACTTTCAAGACGAAATATATCCCGTCCTCACGCCGCAGGCCGTCGACCCAAGTCACCCCCTGCCCATTATTACAAATTTAAGCCTCAACTTCATTGTCCAATTACGCGACAAACACGGCATCGCACGTTATGCACGGCTCAAATGCCCCAATAATATGTCGCGATTCCTCTTCACGCCGCGCACAAAGGACGCAAAAACATATGCCGCCCTCGGCTTCTCCGCAAACACAAGAGACAATGATATCGTCTTTGTGGACGATCTCATCCACCAGCACTTGCACACGCTCTTCCCCGGTCATGAAATCGTCGCTACAGGCATGTTCCGCATCACACGCAATACCGATATCGAAATAGAAGAAGACGAAGCCGACGACCTCTTGGAAGCTGTGCGCGACCTTGTAGACCAACGCCGCTTTGGCGATGTGGTACGCCTTGAAGTGTCTGAAGAAACGCCTGTCGATTTGCGCCGCTTCCTCATGGAACATCTTGAAGTCAGCCCCTTCCAAGTCTACAGAATCAAAGGCCCCTTGGCCTTCTCTGAAATGCTCGAACTCTACGGACTCGACAGACCCGGACTCAAAGACGAAAACTTTACGCCTCATACGCCGCCCATCTTCAGAGATGACAGCGACTCCCATGTCTATGAACATATTTCACAAAAAGACGCCTTCCTCTTTCATCCTTATGACAGCTTCTTGCCCGTACAAGAATTTATCCGCAAAGCCAGCGTTGACCCCAGTGTCATTGCCATAAAACAAACACTCTATCGCGCAGGCAGCTCCTCCCCTATCGTTGACGCGCTCATAGAAGCACGGCGCATGGGCAAACAAGTCACCGCCGTCGTTGAACTCAAAGCACGCTTTGACGAAGAACGAAATATCACATGGGCTGAGGAAATGGAAAAGGCCGGCGTCCACGTCGTCTACGGCATGCCCGGCATGAAGATTCACGCAAAACTCTGCCTCGTCATCCGACGCGAAGCGCAAGGCGTGCGGCGCTATGCCCACATAGGCACCGGAAATTACAATGCCTCAACAGCAAAGGTCTATACAGATTTCAGCCTCTTTACCGCCCATCCCGATATCTGCGCAGATGTGAGCGATATATTTAATACCATGACAGGCTATGCCGAACGAGAAGAATACAGAAAACTCCTCGTTTCGCCAATCGGTATGCGCAAAGGACTCATCAAGGCAATCAGTGCGGAAATTGCCCGTCACAAAAAAGAAGGCAATGGCAAAATCTATATCAAATGCAACCAACTCGCCGACAAAGAATGCATCCAAGCCCTCTACCAAGCCTCTATGCACGGCGTTGAAGTGCGCTTGCAAGTGCGCGGTGTGTGCTGTCTGCGACCGGGTATCACAGGCGTAAGCGACAATATAGAAGTCACTTCCCTCGTAGGACGATTCCTCGAACACCCGCGCATCTACTACTTCCACAATGGCGCAAGCCCCCTCATGTACATAGGAAGCGCCGACGTCATGCCACGAAACCTTGACAGACGCATCGAAACACTCGTCCCCATCCTCGACCCGGAACTGTGCCAATATATCCTTAATGACATACTCCTGCCACATCTTGACGATAATACAAAAGCCTATGCACTCAACGAAGACGGAAGCTATACACGCAAAAAAGCAGTACGCGGAAAAACAGCACTCAATGCCCAATCACTGATGCTTGAGATGCGAAGAAAAGAATAGCATTGTGACAGCGCATTTTTTTAATTGTATAAAATACCACTGAAAAGGTAGCCTCATGGAAGCAATACAACATCCATGCCCCATCATCCAAGAATCCCTCGAACACGGATTCCACGTGGCACTGTGCGCAAAAGCACTCTTCCAAGGACTCGCACACCTGCATGGACTTAAGAAAAATTGGGAAAATATACTCATAGTCGGCGCACGCCTCCACGATATAGGCTGGCTCTATGGCAAAAAAGCGCATCATAAAAATTCCGCAAGCATGATACGAACCATGAAGGCAAGCGAATTGCCCGAACGTATGCTCAATGTCTTTGAAGCTGTCTTCAAACAAGAAAATCCAAACCCTGCGTTTTTTAACGATATAAAAACACGCACCCTCGTCTCACTCGTGGCGCGATACCACAGGCGCGCAGACCCATCCCCACAACACACACACTTTGCCGCCCTCTCAACAGACGAACAAAGCGCAATAACAAAGCTCGCCGCCATAATACGCCTCGCCGATGCGCTTGACTTTAGCCATACAGCCTGTGTACAAGAAGTACACGTGCATGTACAAAAACATCTGGTACGCCTCGATTTGTGCTGTGAACATGATTGCCACGCTGAAATTGCCAGAATACAAGATAAAAAACACCTTTTTACACGAATTTTTTCGAGGGACGTGCAATGTCAACACAGCTAAAGGACACACAAGAGCACGAACGCGCTGCTTATAGCGCCATAAAATCAAACCCACCGCAAACAAACGATAAAGTCATTGCCATAATCGATCTTGGCAGTAATTCCGCACGCCTACTCATCGCGCGCATCCTTGCATGTGGCTCATATACCATCCTTAACAGAGTCAAACACATGGTGCGCCTTGGCGAAAATGCCTTCCAAGAGAAAAAACTCCAAGAACCCGCCATGCAAAGAACACTCCTCGTCCTGCGCTCATTTATGAGCATGTGCCAAACATATGGCGTCGAAGAAATTCTCCCCATGGCCACAGCCGCAGTACGAGATGCAGACAATGCACAAGAATTTTTAAAACGAGTACACGAAAAAACAGGCATCGAATTACAAGTTATCTCCGGCAAAGAAGAAGCACGACTCATATATCTCGGTGTCTCAAGCGGACTGCCCCTCAATCTCGGTATGCGACTGTTCATCGACATAGGCGGCGGCAGCACTGAAATTGCCATCGCAAATGCCCTCGGACACAATACACTCGACTCACTCAAACTCGGCTGCGTAAGACTCACAAACCTCTTCCTCTCCACAAAGACCGACCAAGTTTCCTCCTCCACCTTCGCTGAAATGTGCCAACACGTGCGCACGGTCGCGGTCCCCTTCCTCAACAGAATGAGAGAAACAAAGACCCTCGAAATGATCGCAAGCTCAGGCACAGCACTCGCCCTGCATGCCATAGCCTATCGCCTCCAGCATAATACATCACCGCCGGCAAAGCACAATTCCTTAAGCATTGACGGACTGCGAAAAGTCACAAAATATATCTGTAATCTCACAGCAGACGAACGACGCGCACTGCCAAATATCAACAGCCGACGCGCAGAAGTCCTCGTTGCAGGCTCTGCAATACTCCTGACACTCATGGAAGAATTTAAATTCGCACAGCTCTCCGTCAGTACAAAAAACCTGCAAGACGGCATCCTGCGCGACTATGTCCAGCGAACTCAAGACAAAGAGGGCCTGCAATCCGTCAGAGAACAAAGCGTCATACAATTGGCACGCCGCTGCCTCTTCGAAGAACAACATGCCTATCACATGGCAAGCCTCACCCTACAAATGCACGACTCCTTCGTCGACTGCGGACTTATGCCACTCGACCACCAAGCGCGAGAACTCCTCTACTATGCCGCAATCCTACACGATATCGGCATCTTCACCGCCTACGCAAAGCACGCCGCACACGGCGCATACCTCATAAGGCACACGGAATTACTCGGATTCACACAAGAAGAAATTCAATTTCTCGCACTGCTCACAGAGCATCACAATGTCAAAGCCTCAAAAAAATACGAAGAATTTCTCCTCAATCAAGATCCACAAAAAACACAATTACGCAACTTCACGCTCTTTCTCTCCCTCGCAGAAAATATGGATCGCTTACACTGCCAACATATTCACGAAGCACACTTTACACGCAATGACAAAGAACTCGTCCTCAATGTCCGCAGTAAGGCCGCAAGTCCCGTAGAACTTGACGCAATCACAAATATGACAAAAATCCTTAAAAAAGCACTCAATACCGACGTCATCATCAAAATCGCGTCGCTCGCCTCAAAACCCACAACATAAACAGGAACCACGGCATTCTAATTTTGTTT
>CAYJHT010000210.1:0-4802 GCA_964369615.1 uncultured Desulfovibrionaceae bacterium | reverse complement strand
ACAATGCTTATAAAAACGTCTTGAACAATAAATTTATAAGAGACAAAGTAAAGCACAAGGATATTGCTATTAGCATATATGTCAGACTTGAAAAACAGCTTTCTAATGACCCTCATTTCTGGTTACAATATGGAACTCTATTGAAGCAATATAGAAAATATAATGATGCTTATGATAAAGTTAAAACATCTTTATCAATAAGTCAAAATTCTTACTCTTTACATTCTGCTGCAGTCTTAGAAATAATTTTGTCATTAAGCTCTAGTAATAGGGCGATTTCTGAAGAACTATTTTCTAAAGCAAAAACGACACTGCAGACGTTGGATACAAACTATAAAACTAAGTTTGACTTGTATCCAATTATATCATTGGCAGAAGGAGAAGTAAAATTTACTGAAAAATATATAGGTACTGAAGAAGCTAGAAGCATAGCTGCAAATTACGCAAATGAAATTGCAAGGAGGAAAAATGAAGTTCCAGATAAACGCTTAAATAGTGCGTGGACAGCTCTAACTCAATATCGTATGAAAGGTGTTTGGACAAAAACTTTTCTTGACAGGGATTAGTTTGGGCTAGAGGGTGCATAGATGTGTCAAATATCCGGCCCCCAGTTGTTTTTCATTACATATCGTGTATTGACTTGAAGCTGGTACATACTTTGCTCACACGATATCAAGGATGTTTTTTCTGCATCAGTGGCAAAGTGTTAAACGATGTAATCAAAACTTACATCTGAGGGTGCGACAAAGCCTCCAAGTTAAGACGGTGTATGTGGCTTCTAGCTACAATCACCAATTGTCGCTAGAAAGGGGAATATTTGCTACTATCATTGCGCTTAATGTTCTTCAAACCTATGCACGATGTTATCGTAGATTGACATGCTCCCTCCTGCCCTTCAGGGAAAAATGTACCCGCTTCCAAATCACATGCCACAACATACAACTTCATATGAGGCCTGAAGTAAAAAGGGCTTTCAATACCATGAAAGCTCTCTGTCCGAGGAAATATCAGAGCCATTTCACCCACTCCCCCCATATACTGATGTCCATAGGCAAAAAGTTGATACATATCAGCTTGAGAAATATCATACTTGTCCTTTGTTGGGTCAAGGCATTTCCACTTGGCGTCGGCAATCCATGTATTGTCTTTGCTCTCCAAAAGAATATCTGGCCTCAGCGCAAACATCTTTCTTTCTTGATGCGTACAGAGGTATTTTCTGCTGGCCTGTGTAGTCAGTTTCACGCCTGAGCGCAGTTGTGCTCGCATGGCATGTACCACAAATGTTTCAAAAACTTTTTCCATAGGAAATAAGAGGCTTATGCCTTGCCAGCCGCCTTGCAACGCTGTCGGGAGATGGTCGTGCAAAATGAGTTCGCACCACGGTTTAATGGCTCTGTATTGCGTCATATGTCGCGCGTGTTGCCAGCGTAAAAAATCTTCGGCAATACACCTGCTCTGTGCGACATGTTGCATGATGCCTTCCAGTGTTGCCGCCAATGTCCAATTTTCAGCATCCCGTGTACCTTGAAGGCAACGATGCAGTGCCGTGCGTAAAAGACGATTTTCGGGTCTGTCTATGGTGAAAATAGTATGACACACATGGGTCAAATGTTGGCGATGGACTGGTTGGCGCATTTGCCGCGCCATATGAATTTGTCCTCGAATAAAGGCGCGTTCCTCATGAACTTTATTATACTGTGCATGAAGCCCCTGCTTGAGCAAAGCAGAAAGTTCCTGTAAAAACGTATAAATAAGCCACTCGTTAAGAGGCTTGTTCATACATTTTAGGCAAGCAAGGTCAGCTTCTTTCGTATCTTTGCCAAGATAGATACAGAGCATTCGCCACAGTAAGGCACGGGTATGCTGTACGTCCTGTGTGTGTAAGTGCGTTTTGGGCAAGACTTCAATGCACGTATTGCAAGGGCTTTCAAGTATACCCACATAATTATTGAGACGCACTGTCCGCGCTCCGTCAAAGTCAATAAATGCAGACTCCTGCTGTCGCCATTTGGCTTGTAAGTCACACAGCCACGCAAAAGCAGAGGGGGAAATCTGCGCCCTGTCGAGGGTGTTTTCTCTCACTGCCTTTGTGGTGAGACGCGCGTATTCTCTGACGGTGATTGTGGTCATATGGTTTCTTGCAAGTAGAGAGAGTCTAGCTTTCTCAGTATAAGGTCAGCAAATTGATAGTCATATTTCCATTCACTGCTGTGAATGCGTAAATCATATTTTATATTTATCCGCTGAAGACCTTCATTCACGGGGATGCTTTGCTTGTTTTCATATATTTTAATACAACTATTGCCATTTTGTGCTCGATATTGCAATATAACAAAAGTATCTAGCTCGCGTAATCGCTGCGTGCGAGCGTATGATTCAACTGCCTGAAAATACGAGGGAAGCATCGCCAAGTCTTGATACAAAACATTACTCATAATAATATTCCCCTTTCACGTTGGATTGCTGATGTTTATGTAACTTTCCACATGGCCAAATGCCTCTTGATTTATGCCCCAAAGCTCCCGTGAAAATTTCGACAAGTCATCGTCATCGAATATTTGAGAGGAGATATTTTTTTGTACTATAAATTTAGATGCTTGTGGTTTTTTGTGGTCATTCAAAACAATGTGTATTTTCCGCCAATCTTCAAAAAAATACTCTTGCAATAAGGGGATGACTGTATTTTGAAAAATAGGTCTCAAATCATCGACCTTAACATGCTCATTGTTCAGTTGCCCCAGATGCATGAAGGGCGCATGTCCAAGGCAATAGTCACGCCCAAGCAGAAGCTCAATGCGCTCATTCATGGCAAGTAATATGTCTTTTAAGGAAACCGTGCTTCCTTCGATAATTTTGTCTTCGAGCAAGGAATACTTCGGTGGCATTTCGATGAAATCAAAACGCCGCCGCAAGGCAATATCCAAGCCTGTCAAAGAACGGTCTGCGGTATTCATGGTGCCGATAATATAGAGATTGTTAGGGACTCCAAACGTCTCACGAGAGTATGGGAGTGTTACCATGAGTTCTTCCGCATTACCAAGACGCTTGGACGGCTCAAGAAGTGTAATAAGCTCCCCAAAGATACCAGAAATATTGCCACGATTTATTTCGTCAATAATGAGGACGTATTTGTCTCCAGCATTATCCGAGGGCGATATAAGAGCATGAATATTGTGCTTTTCTTTTTCGTCAAGTGAAAGACTGTATAGAGTAAGCTGACTAAATTGTTTTTCTTGCAGGCTTGAAACGGGCATGGGCGGATTAAATTGACAAAGCCAACGCACAGGGCGAGATTGCCTATACGCATGTCCCTTGTGATTCATCACCTCATCAGTGAAATAGGCATAATCACCCGTCACTTCTGCAATACCTCGGATTTTTCTTAATCCTTCTGGGACAATAATAATGTCTCCGCGCTGCATTTTCTGTGTAAAAGCGTACACCATACCGACAATAAGCTCATTGCTGCGCTCGTCGTTTGCAAGCGTTGAGCGTATATCCTCGCGTGTGTGCGCCGCTGTAAAATCATGCTCTCTGCCATATCCCATAAGAACAACATTGTTTTGGAGGCAATATTCATAGGTCGCTTTGTCTTTATAGCTGTCACCCAAGGACATTTTCCAAAACTTTCTATTCGTTAAATCGACTTGAGTGCCAACGGGTTGAACTGTGCGTACTTGCGCCGCTTCGCATATTTCTTTAAAAATCCCTGCCACTACGCTATATGAAAGTGCGCCCCCCTTCTCGCTTTCTTCATCAGTAATATTGGGACGAATGCCCTCCACAAAGTCTTCATAGCTGAAACTCTGGTGAAAAGTAACGAAACGGATTTTACCTTCAGAAGCCAGCATATCAAAACGGGCTTTTTGCAAATCTCTGGCGCTCCCCATAAGCTCGGGCGCAAAAATTTCCAAAGCGGCATTGATGGTATGATAGGTCTTGCCTGTACCGGGTGGGCCGTAAAAAATGCGGTTGAGAGATACATGCTCACAAGTGGTTTTAGCAGAATTTGTATATTCTTTTTGTGTTGCCATGGATACCTGCGCTCTATAATAGTTTGTAGAGTTATCTGTACAATCAATTTCGAGAAACTTCCTATGAGCATCGCTTGTTAGAAACTTCCACAACTGTGGGTTCGGAGGAAGCGTTGTCCATTCTTGCAGGGGAAGTTTGACAATCTCAATAAGTCTCTTAATATGTTCCTTAGGCTTTTCTTTATCTTTATAAAGTTTTACATCAACCCTATTGAGTATGTCGTGGACATGTGAAGAACGGATACTTTCATTTATATCAAACACATTTCGTATAATTTCTTTTACTTGGCGTAGGAGGACAAGTTTCGCGACGCTGGGCTGTTGCTCTCCATTCAGAATAATTTCTTTTATTCTCTGCGGCGTATCTGGCCAATTTTCCAGTTCCGCATTTGCGACCAGAACTGCTTCATCGGTGAAAGGCTCTGGAATTGCCAAAGGATACTCTAAGGGTTCCATGGGTCTCTTATAATACAGCATACTGCCCTCCGCAGTGATGACAACGAGTGGGATATGGCTACGCCTACAAAGCACAAGCTGAGTAATGCTATTGATACCCAGAAAACATACAAGAATAATGACTTTTATGCAATACAGATACGCCTACTGAAACTAGAAAAAGCTCTTTAAGTCTGCAATATGCAAAAATAAATATCATTTTTGATTTTTTCAGAAAGGATTTCTCTTCGCACTCGTTACGCTCCCCACACATCGCGTCACCCCGCTCTCAGAACAGGGGGAGGGCGGGGGTGTGTCTTCTTCGTCTTCACG
>CAYJHT010000209.1:0-4804 GCA_964369615.1 uncultured Desulfovibrionaceae bacterium | reverse complement strand
AACTTTTTGGCGCCAGCAAAAGTTTCCCCCTTCCTCCCCCACAAAAAAACAAATTAGAATAACGTGCGTGGTGTGGTGATAAATAGGCCTTTTGCGACCTTGCCAAGCGGGTATAAGTTTGGTAAGGCAGAGAAAAAGACGAGGTGAAGAGGTTTATGGCATGACACGTCCTGGTTTTTATTTTTGCATCTGCCCTGATTCCGGGCTTATCCGCGAGCACATTGAGGAGCTTGCCATGCAATTTGCGCCTGTTGGTGGGAGTTGGGAGCGTCATGTATACTGGGGTGATGAGGAGATGGCTCAGGGATTTTGGGATCATCTGACGCTTCAGGGACTTTTTCAGGTACCTCGTTTGCTTATTTTGCGTAACGCGCACACGCTTACGGCGGCGGCGTGGAAAGCTTTATCATCTGCACTGCAAAGGCCGCATGCTTCATCTTTTTTGATCGTGTGCCTTGAGGGTGTATGGGAGAAGAAGCAACCGAAGATTCCTGCGATAGTTGCGAAGCAGCGATGTCTTGTTTTTGCTGAGAAACAGGGTTGGGTGTGGCGTCATGCGGGTTTTGAAGGTGCGGCGCCCTTGATGCGGCGTTACATTCAGGAGAGAGCGCAAGGTTTGGGGCTGAGATTGGGGCAGGGGGTGTTGGATACTTTGGTTGCGGCGATGCCTCCGGACGCGCTTTCCATCCATGCGGAGTTGCAAAAAATTGCGCTTGCGGCGCGCGGTTCAGGGGAGGATGGGGGTGCTGTGGTTGATGCAGCGCTTATCCATGAGTGGTCGCAGACAAGAGATTTTGTGCCTGAATCAAATATTTTTTCATTTATTTCTTGTATAGAATCAGGTAATATTAGAGCTGCGTGGCAGGAAATACACAGAAGCCAAAAAGACGTAGATGCGCTTTTTTTTCCCTTTTTGACTCTCTTTGCACGGGAGATGCGTACTTTTTGGCAGATTTTAGACGGTGAAACTGTTCGTCTTTCTCCTTATCTTATGCGTGAAAAAGAGCTTTGCGCGCGAAAATTAGGCTATGAAGGCATTACAAAAGTGCTTGCATCTCTCGTCCAAGCAGAGTATGGGCTGAAGAGCGGAGCTTATTCATCCGATCAGGCTTTGGACAGACTTGTGACAGAGCTTGTACAGATTTTTTCAAAATAGCATCTTTCAGCTTCAAGGTGGTCAAGTTTTGTGCCTGTTATGACGGGTTAGAAGGCTTTGCACCGACTATGTTCATGGTGTCTTGAGGTTTCCGATTATTTTCATTTGAAAAACGTGTTTTTTCGATTTCTTTGTGCTCAAATAAGAGAACATGTATTCTACCTATTGAGGGGGTAGAGAATATGGCATGCCCCTTGCCTTATGCGGAGAAGGAATTATTATGGCTCATGATAACAGTAAATCTTCTTTATATGAGGGACACAGACAGCGCCTTAAGAAGCGTTTTTTGCACGACCCTGACTACATGGAAGACTACGAATTTTTGGAGCTTCTCCTCAGTTATGCTCTGCCACGCAAGGACACAAAACCTCTGGCAAAATCCTTACTTACACGTTTTGGCTCATTACGTCGAGTCTTGGACGCCAAGAAGGAAGAACTCCTCAATGTTGAAGGTTTTGGTATGGGCACATGGACACTATGGCAAGTCATCCGCCAGTGTATGGCGCGCCATAGCATCGCAGTTATTTTGGATAAGGAAGTGTTGGCAACTTCGGAAAATATTGCCGCAGCCGCGCAAAAACAATTGGCAAACCAGACTGTTGAGGAATGCTGGCTCGCCACACTCGACAAAGGACGCCATTGCACAACGTGGCGCATGCTCGCACGGGGCAGCATTGATAACATAGCTGTGACACCACGAGACGTGATAGAGGCGGCTCTTTCAGTCAAGGCAGCCGGTTTTATCTTAGTTCACAATCATCCGGGAGGTTCGCCTCTTCCCTCGCGAGCAGATACAACGCTCACAGCGCTCTTGAAGCATGACGCATCGCGCATTGGCCTTGATTTTGTTGAGCACCTTATTATTACAGACCATCGCTGTCGCAGCTTGCTGGCGCAGCGAGACATTATACCAGCGCATAAGAGTGATTATTGAAACAAGTTATGACAGCGGCGACAGTTTTTCAAAATACAATGCTATGACAACACAGGAGTATATATATGTCTGATCAACACGATGATCACGATAAACCCAATGAGGACGATATCCTTGATGCACCTGATGCGCATCACACGAACGGGGATTGCGACTCTTTGGATGACAGTGCGAAAGATGACGCACAAAGCTTAGACGACACAGATGAAGTACATGAGAAAATACTCTCTGTACCAAAGCATGACGAGAGCGATACCGACGAAACAGAATCCAAGCGAAGCGAGGACTTGCCTTTCCCAAGCATATTGCCCGTCCTTGCTGTGCGCGATGTCGTCGTTTTTAATTATATGATTCTCCCTCTCTTCATCGGCCGTGACAAGTCTATCCAAGCCGTCGAGGCAGCTCTTGATCGCGACCGTCACCTCTTCGTCTGCACCCAAACAGACGAGGAAACAGAAGATCCTACTACTGAGGATATTTACACCCTAGGCTCTGTTGTTCATGTCATGCGCATGCTCAAAATGCCTGACGGACGCATAAAGGTACTCGTGCAAGGTGTTAGTCGCGGTACTATCGAACACTTTACCGGCGAAGAGCCTTTTTGGGAGGCAGAAATCAAGCCTCTTGAGGAATTGTTGTGTCCCTTCACCCATGAAGTGGAAGCTATGCTCCGCTCTGCCCGCGAACAAAGCGAAAAGATTTTGGCATTACGCGGCATCGCCAGTGCTGAAATTATGAACGTCCTTCAGAGCGTAGACGATCCCGGCCGCCTAGCCGACCTTATTGCGGCGAATTTGCGCATGAAAATTGAAGACGCCCAAGCAATCCTTGAAATGGAAGACCCTGTACGACGTCTTGAGCTGGTAAACATCCAGCTCACCAAGGAAGTGGAAGTGGCAACCATGCAAGCCCGCATCCAAACATCTGCGCGCGAAGGCATGGATAAAGCGCAAAAAGATTACTTCCTGCGCGAGCAGCTCAAGGCAATCCGCCATGAGCTTGGCGACAACAGCACCAATGAAGAAGACGAGCTTGAAGAACTTGCCAAGACCATCGCCAAGGTAGGCATGCCCAAGGACGTGCGCAAAGAGGCAGAAAAACAATTGCGACGCCTTGCCACCATGCACGCGGATTCCTCCGAAGCCAACGTTGTGCGCACGTATCTTGACTGGCTTGTAGAGGTTCCGTGGAAGAAAACCAGTCGCGACAATCTCGAAATAGACAATGCTGAAAAAATCTTGGGCGAGGATCACTACGCTCTCCATAAAATCAAGGAACGTATCCTTGAATACTTAAGCGTGCGCAAACTCAACCCCGATTCCAAAGGCCCCATTCTTTGTTTTGTAGGCCCTCCGGGCACAGGTAAAACCTCCCTTGGACGCTCCATTGCGCGCGCAGTCGGGCGTAAGTTTCAACGATTTTCCTTGGGTGGCATGCGCGATGAAGCAGAAATTCGCGGTCACAGGCGCACCTATATCGGCGCCATGCCCGGCCGTATTATCCAAGCACTTAAGCAGGCAGGCACGAAGAATCCCGTCATCGTCCTTGACGAACTTGACAAGCTTGGCACAGATTTTCGTGGCGACCCTTCATCTGCACTCCTTGAAGTACTCGACCCCGAACAAAACACCAGCTTCAGCGATCATTATTTGAATGTGCCCTTTGACCTCTCCAAGGTCATGTTCCTTTGCACTGCCAATAACTTAGACACCATACCGCCCGCCTTGCGCGATCGTATGGAAATTATCACCCTACCCGGCTATACAAGCCAAGAAAAACTCGCCATAGCACGCCGCCACCTCCTGCCCAAAATGATTAAAGATCATGGGCTTAAACCCAAGGACGTGCGCCTAGGCGATATGGCTATTGAACGCATTATTAAAGAGTACACCCGCGAAGCCGGCCTTCGCAATCTTGAACGTGAGCTTGGCGCCGTCTGTCGCAAACTTGCGCGGAAAAAAGCCGAAGGGAAAAAAGCCCCCTTCAATGTCACAGCGCGTCAAATTCCAAAGCTCCTCGGCATTCCACGCTTTGTGGAAGACGACAAAGAAAAGGTTCTGCAATACGGCACGGCTCTCGGGCTTGCATGGACAGTCTTTGGCGGAGAAGTCCTCTACGTTGACGCCACACTTATGAAGGGCAAAGGAAGTTTGCTCCTCACAGGTCAGCTCGGCGATGTTATGAAGGAAAGTGCCCAAGCAGCTCTCTCCTATATCCGCAGTCGCGCGGAGCAACTCGAAATAGACCAAGACTTCTCTCGAAAGTTTGACATACACATACACTTGCCCGCAGGCGCCACACCTAAGGACGGTCCTTCCGCCGGCATCACGCTCTGCACAGCGCTCATCTCTGCGCTAAAAAAACAGCATGTGCGTGCAAGCCTCTGCATGACAGGAGAAATCACCTTACAAGGACGCGTGCTCCCCGTAGGCGGCATCAAGGAAAAAATCCTCGCAGCCGTCGCCCGCGATCTGACACATGTCGTCATTCCAAAGCAAAATATGAAGGATTTGGAAGACGTACCAAGTGACCTGCTCAAACGCATACAAGTTCACCCCGTCAGCCACATTGATGAAATACTCCCTCTCGTCTTTGAAAAAGAATAGGAAGTTTTCGATTTTTAGTTTTTTGTTTTTGTTTTTGTTTTTGTTTTTGTTTTTGTTTTTGAATGATTTGTGGGGGGAAACTTTTTTTGGTAAAAAAAAGTTTCCCCC
>CAYJHT010000208.1:0-4834 GCA_964369615.1 uncultured Desulfovibrionaceae bacterium | reverse complement strand
AATCTTCCATTAAAAAGCGCCAACTACCTAGTTAAACAGATGGTTTTTTTGAAAGGGCTTTGGGGAAAACTTTTTTTTCCTAAAAAAAGTTTTCCCCCAAGAAAAAAAATAAAAAATAAAAATAAAAAAAGTTTTCCCCAAAGCCCTTTCAAAAAAACAAAGCGGAATGACATACAGTAGAAGTACGGGGACGCGCTGTCAACTCTTGCCTTTTTTGCAGAGTGACAGTACAAATACGACAGCTGATGCGCTGTGCGATGGCGTGCAGTATTTGTAGAAATATTTCAACTGAGATGGAAAAGAAAATATGTCAACATATACTATTGAAAATGCAGAAATAAACCCTTATTTTGATGTAGAACTTATTATGCGCACGGCGCAGGAAACCCGCGTAGGCGGGCAAGCTATGGAACGCATGACAGAGCTTTGGACAGCGTGGAGCGGTGAATTACAAGCGCGTTTTATTGATACGGGCAAGGTGAAATACTTGGCCGTTTGGTTGCCGGAATCTGTAGAGGACGCTATTGATAAGGCATGGGCAGATTCCCCGTCGCAAGCCTATATGGACAATAGCGTCGCGCAGACACTGTGTATGGAAGCCGTCCATTCTGTGATGCCGCAAGTAGAAGAGGCAGGCTGTGCGCCGGCACCACGTCCGACAGACACATTACGCGCCGCCTTAGAAGAAATAGGTCTTCCATATAAGGGCGACGGCCCCGTACTTTCGCGCCTGTATGGTGTTGTGACGCACTATCCCTTTAAGGGAGCGTGCGAAATCTGTTCACTGCAACGCGACTGTCCTAAGGGACAAGGGCAGAGCGGCGCAGCTTCTGTGGTCTTGCCCGGGTATGAACGTGAACAGCTGTGACGCAGGTCAACTCATCGACACACACGGACGGATTGTTCGCTATCTGCGCTTGTCAGTGACGGATCGCTGTAATTTACGATGTACATATTGCCGCAGTAGTATTCATGAAAAATTTATAAGTCATGACCATGTTCTGCGCTATGAAGAGCTTTTGCGCCTTGTGCATGTGGCGGTCGGGCTTGGAGTTCACAAGGTTCGCTTGACAGGCGGTGAGCCTTTTGCGCGTAAGGGACTTGTATCCTTCATGGAAACTCTCCATACAGCGCATCCGCATGTGGATATTCGCCTCACCACCAATGCAACGATCTTGCGCGAGCATGTACCTGCCTTGTATGATATGGGCGTGCGCACGGTGAATATTTCGCTTGATTCGTTTAATAAGGATACTTTTGCGCGTGTGACGGGGCGTGACCTTTTGCACGAGGTGCGCGCCGCCATTGACGCCCTGCTTGAGCGTGGTATATTTGTGAAGCTGAATGCCGTAGCCATGCGCGGCGTAAACGACAATGAGTTGCAATCATTCGTGCATTTTGCCAG
Organism: uncultured Desulfovibrionaceae bacterium; assembly: GCA_964369615.1. Taxonomy (GTDB): domain Bacteria; phylum Desulfobacterota; class Desulfovibrionia; order Desulfovibrionales; family Desulfovibrionaceae; genus CAYJAD01. The sequence continues at coordinate 3,429 of CAYJHT010000208.1, read as the reverse complement.
AGACCATAAGGTAGACGTGCGTTTCATTGAATTTATGCCGATGGGTAGTGATACTTTATGGAGCAGTCAAGTCTTTTGGTCGGCGCAGGACATTGTCAGCGAGGCCAAGGGCTATGCCCATTTGACGCCTTGTATGCGCGACAATAGCCAAGATGGACCGGCGAAGATGTTCCAAATAGGCGGGGGGCTTGGGCGCTTTGGTGTGATTACGCCCCTATCCAATCATTTTTGCAATGCTTGTAATCGTTTGCGTGTGACCTCCGACGGCTTTTTGCGTACCTGTCTCTTTGCCGATAGAGAATGCGCCTTGCGCGGTATTTTGCGTCATCCCCGTCTTGATAGGCAACAAGGCGACGCCATCTTGCGTCATATCTTTTTGACAGCCACCCGCAGCAAACCCCTAGGTTCCGTGCTTTTAGAGGCGCGTAAGGCTGTGGCTGTGGCAAAAAAGAATATGGTGTCGATTGGTGGATAAATATATTTTATTGCTTGAAAGGCTTGTGGGGGGAAACTTTTTTTGGGAAGAAAAAGTTTCCCCCACACCCCCCCCTTCAAAAAAAACATCTGTGTAACTAGGTAGTTGGTGCTTTTTGATGGGAGAATTGGCATTTAAGTTTGGTTTCAGAAAAAAATATACTTTTGTTCTTAAGAAATCTCTGTGGGAGGAAAAGCGCCGATGATAGCCTATATCGAAGGGACAGTGGGACAGCAATTTGCCCAGTCGTGTGTGATTTTAACCACGGGCGGCCTTGGCTATGCAGTGGCCTTGCCAACACACACCTTAAGCCGCTTGCCGGAACGAGGCGGCTCAGTCTCCTTTCATACAAGCCTGCAAGTGCGCGAAGATGCGCTCGAGCTCTATGGCTTTGATACATTTGATGAGAGACAAACATTTGAAGTGCTTATTAGTATATCTAAGGTCGGCGCTCGCACGGCCTTGGCTATCTTGTCCCTCTATCGTCCCGATGACCTTCGCCGCCTTGTGCTCGAAGAAGACATGCCAGCGCTGACGCGCGTGTCCGGTATTGGCAAGAAGACGGCGCAGCACATATTTTTAGAATTGAAATATAAGCTTAAGTTAGACGATGTGCCTACGCTCTCAGCAGCGACGCCTTCTGCCGGAACAGTGTTCAGAGATGTGCAAGATGGGCTTGCAAACCTTGGCTATGCAGAAGAGGAGACCTCGCCCATCATTCGCCAAATCTTGGAAAAGGAACCGGATCTTGATGTATCTGGTGCTCTTCGTGCAAGCCTGAAAGCTCTTGCCCAAAAAACTCTTGATAGTAGGAGGCCATAATGGCCTTTGCCGACGATAAAAAAAGCCGCCGTCCAGCGTCTTCGCTTGTCTCACCCAACACCGCGCATGAAATACAAGAAATGACGGACGCAGGGCCCTCCCCCTTGCCTCGTGAATACACTGCCCACCCACCCGTGCAAGGCGTAGAGCAATCCGTGCGCCCCTCGCGCCTTGATGAGTTCATCGGGCAAGAAGAATTACGCGCAAACTTGCGTATATACCTTGGCGCCGCCAAGGAACGCGGCAAAGCCCTCGATCATACGCTTTTTTGCGGCAATCCCGGCCTTGGCAAGACAACACTTGCGCAGATTATGGCGACAGAATTGGGCGTCAATATCGTTTGTACTTCCGGCCCAGTTCTTGAGCGCAGCGGCGACCTTGCCGCTATCCTTACAAATCTTTCTCGCCACGACATTCTTTTTGTTGATGAAATTCACCGTATGCCCATCGCCGTGGAAGAAGTGCTCTATCCCGCCATGGAAGACTTCAAGCTCGACCTCGTCATAGGGCAAGGGCCTGCAGCACGAACGGTGAAAATTGACCTTGAGCCTTTCACACTCGTCGGCGCAACGACACGCATGGGGCTTTTGTCCTCTCCTTTGCGCGATCGTTTTGGCATCGTTACTCGTTTAGAATTTTACAAGCCGGAGGAGTTGTCGCGCATCGTAACGCGTGCGGCACGCATACTCGGTGTTGCCATCGATGCAGATGGTGCCTACGAAATAGGGCGTCGTGCGCGCGGCACACCACGCATCGCCAATCGACTCCTACGCCGCGTTCGCGACTTTGCCCTCATGCACAATGAGCAAATAATTACAGAAACCCAAGCCGCAAGCGCCATGGAGCGTATGGACGTAGACGCCGTCGGCCTCGACCAAATGGACAGAAAACTTTTAGAAGTGCTTATAAATGTGTATGACGGCGGCCCCGTCGGTATCAAGACTTTGGCTGTAGCATGTTCTGAAGATGTGCGCACGGTGGAAGATATTTATGAACCCTATCTCATCCAGTGCGGTTTTCTTAAGCGCACACCTCGCGGGCGCATGGCAACCATGAAAGCACGAGAGCATCTGAAATTACTTTTACAACACATGTAAACGATGTTCACAGCGAAAAAATGTGTTTCGTAAGATGTAAGAATATATGAGATTACAAGTATGGTTTGTCTATCTTATGCGTTGTTGTGACGGGTCGCTTTATTGCGGTGTTACAACGCAAGTTTCACGTCGCCTTTTGCAGCATAATGGTGTGAGGCCGGGTGGGGCGAAGTATACGCGTGGGCGACGGCCTGTTGCTTTGTGTGCTTTTGCGCCTTGTAAAGATAAGGCGGAGGCATATCGTGTGGAGACGAAGGTAAAGAGTGTGCCTCGTAAGAAAAAGGTACGCGTTTTGTTGGAGCTTTGCTTGTCGCAAGAATGCGTGAGAAAGGAAGGGTGACTTATGTTGACATTTGAGGTTATTGCGACGTTTTTTGTGACGGCAGTGTTCTTGGCTTTGGCGCCTGGGCCGGACAATATTTTTGTTTTGACGCAGTCTGCGCTTTTTGGTGCACGCGCTGGTCTGGTGACTGTGCTTGGGCTTATGACGGGCATTGTAGGTCATACCTTGGCTGTGGCCTTGGGCGTTGCAGTCATATTTCAGACATCGTCATTGGCGTTTTGGATATTGAAGTTGTGCGGTGCTGCTTATCTTCTGTATCTTGCCTATTTAAGTTTTCAAAGTGGGAGTAGTCATGCGCCACTGACAGAAAAAAGCTTTGTAGGCTATGGTGCTTTGTATAAGCGCGGTGTCATTATGAATATCACTAATCCGAAGGTGAGTTTGTTTTTTCTTGCCCTTTTGCCGCAATTTGTGAATGCTGAGCGGGGGAGTGTGAGCATGCAGATGCTTTTGCTTGGTCTGCTCTTTATGCTTGCCACACTTCTTGTCTTTGGGCTGATTGCCCTCCTTGGGGGTCAGCTTGCTTTGTGGTTCAATCGTTCGCCTCACTATCAGAAGCTTTTGAACCGTATTGCCGCGGCGATCTTCTTTTTGCTTGCCTGCGGCCTGATTTTTACATAGTTTTTTGCATGACCTATGTAAGCGTCCAAAGCGCTACACCTTCCAAGCAAGACGTTTTTTTGCTATGATGC
>CAYJHT010000207.1:0-4835 GCA_964369615.1 uncultured Desulfovibrionaceae bacterium | reverse complement strand
TGTATCGGCGGCGGTGCGAGTTGTGCGGTTTGTGCAAATTCAAGGACGACGCGCAGGGCTACATCTGCGAGCACTTTGCAGCAGGGGACGTCCATGCGATAGATATCGAGTTTTTGTAATGTGTTTGCTTGGACGATATCGAGGAGTTTATGCGCCAAGGCGCGTGGTGATTCAAACTTTGGGCAGGCGAGAAGTACGCAGGTATTTTCGTGGGCGGCGCGCAGTTCGTGAAAATTTTTGAGCACAGCGGGCACGCAATCAGCGGTGAGGAGGATGTGTGCGTCTTGTATGTATGCGGCATCGTGTGGAACGAGGCGTAGTTTTACGGGCCATTGCTCGTCGCCTGCGCTTTGCAGTGAGGGGCAGGCTGTGGGCATTGGTGTAAAGGGGCTTGTGCGCGCTACGTGTATGTTTTCTTGGGTATGTGTATCGAGTGTGGCGTCGCTGTTGTTGCTTTGGTCGTCATCTTCGTAATTGTCTTCCTCTGCATTTTCATTGTAGCTTGCAAAGTAGGCATCAAGCCGGGCTTGGAGAGCTGCAACGGCTTCAATATCGAAGGCTTGTGCTTCGCGTTCAATGATGAAAAGAGCGTTTTGGGGGCAGCTTTGGAGGCAGTTACCGATGCCATCGCACAGTCGATCTGAGATGACGCGGGCTTTCCCGTCAATAATGGCAAGGGCATTTTCTGCACATTCGAGGACGCAATTGCCGCATCCATCGCAGAGGTGTTCGTCTATTTCTATGATTTTTCGTATACTGGACATGGTTGCCTCACGCTGTCAAAGTGATGAATATATGCTGGCGTTTGCTTGGCAATATGCCGAGGGCGCCGTAATTTTTTTTAAGGAAACGCTATTTAATGCCTTTTTGCCCTTTAACTGCGTCACGCTCATCTCGCGAAACACTTATATATGTCTAATATACCGCGTGCTTCTCGAAACTCGCTTTCCTTGTTAAAGAACAAAAATTCGATTAAATCAGCGTTTCCTTTAATACACCATAAAATAATACACGAGAGGCGCAAGCACAAGTCTATAAATTGCAAAAGGTATGAGCGTCACTCGTGAGAGGAGTCCTACAAAGAGCTTTACAGCCGCAAGCGCCGCTATAAAGGAGCAGAGTATGCCAAGTGTAAAGAATGGGATATCTGCACTTGTGAAGAGGTGCCAGTTTTTTAAGAGGTCATATCCTGTAGCGGCGACCATGATGGGAACAGCTGCTATGAAGGAATATTCTGCCGCCATTTGTCGTCCTGCGCCAAGTATCATGCCTCCCATTATTGTGGAGGCGGAGCGTGAAAAGCCCGGCCAGAGTGCAAGGCATTGAAAGCAGCCTATGCCAAGGGCGAGTGGTGCTGTCATGTTGTCCAGAGTCAGGCAGGTGCTTTCTTTGTGTGGTTTTCGTAAAATTTCAGCTCTTTTTTCTACAAGTATCATGCATATGGCGCCTAGCACGAGGGCGAGCAGAACGGTGAGCGGTGTGAAAAGGTATGCCTTTATGTAGCCGTGCAGCAAGAGTCCCAAGAGGCATGCGGGCAATGATGTGAGTATGAGCAGGTATATACCTCGTATTCCGGAGAATGCTTTCTCCGGCTGTGGGCGTAGAAGTCCCCAAAAGCGTTCCCAATAGAGGACAACTACAGCCATTATGGCGCCGAGTTGGATGACGACTTCAAAGGTTGCGGCTTTGGGGCCAGTGAAGTTGAGAGCATCGCCTGCTAAAATCAGGTGTCCTGAGGAGGAGACGGGTAAAAATTCCGTCAGTCCTTCTACGATACTTAAGATAACTGCTATATGCCAATTTTCCATAGTTTTTCCATTTACAAGGTGTGGTATATTTTATAGGTTGCAAAAAGTATGACAAGAGCAAAATATGCCTGCATACATTTTAATGATATTTTTATTGCAGGAGGAGAAGAGTATGAGTCAACTTTTACCCGACGGTGAATTGGTGCGTCGTGCTGCTGAGTACGTGGCACAAGAGCGAGGCGCCCATGGGGGGCGTTCCCTTATGGATATTGTGGATGAGGCTGGTATGCGTTTTAATCTTTCGCCATTAGAAGCAGAGGCGCTTATTCGCCTCTTTGGGGATGCGCCTTTTGGGTATTCGTCTGAGGAGGAAAAGGGGTAATTCGCTGTATTACGTGCGCGCGCATAAATATATGTGAGTGGTGGGATGTTCATTGTGCGTATATTTTTTGTTTTATTATCAAACGAGAAAAGGACATTAAGGCTTTATACCTTAATGTCCTTATTATTCTCAAAGTGGCGTCCCCAAGGGGATTTGAACCCCTGTCGTCGGCGTGAAAGGCCGATGTCCTGGGCCAGCTAGACGATGGGGACGCAGTTCTTGGCGATGTGTGCATCGCGTGAAAAGACTTCTACGCAACTTGCCCTTGCCCGTCAACACTTTTTTTCATTTTTTTTTATTTTTTTTCACATTTATTTTGCTGAGCTTGTAACTAGTTAAAAATAAAAGAAAAATAAAAATAGTCCTTTCTTAGGCGCAAAATATCTTGACAAGTGTGCCGATTTTATACTTGATAACAGGCAGCGCAAAGAGGATTCTTCATATTATTTATAAGGAAACAGAATATGAGTGACACATTTACCTTACCCCTAGGCCCTGTCCATGTAGCCCTTGAGGAACCAGTGTATTTTCAACTGACCATGGACGCGGACGACGCAGAACGCATAGCCTCCGTAACGCTCACCAGCGGACACGTACATCGGGGTATGGAGGCTATGGCATCGCAACGCAACCTTTTTAAGAATGTGACACTCACAGAACGAGTGTGTTCCTTGTGTTCCAATAGTCATTCTTTCACCTATTGTATGGCGGTGGAAAATGTACTGCGTATGCATATCAGCGACCGCGCCAAGTATTTAAGGGTGCTTGCAGAAGAGATAAAGCGCGTGGCCTCACATCTTTTTAACCTTGCCATTCAGGCGCATATTATAGGTTTTAAATCGCTCTTCATGCATATTATGGAAGTGCGCGAAACCATGCAGGACGTGAAAGAAACGGTCTACGGCAATCGGATGAACCTTGCCGCCAATTGCATCGGCGGCGTAAAATACGACGTAGACGCATCAATGCTCCGTTATATTTTGACCCAGCTTGTCACCGTTGAAGAAGCATGCAAGGCCATACACGAAATATTTGCCACAGACAGCATGATTTTAACACGCACCCGCGGCCTCGGCCTTTTACCACGTAAGGACGCGCTCGCTCTTGGCGTTGTGGGACCTGTAGCACGTGGCAGCGGTGTCGATAACGATGTCCGCGCATCAGCACCCTATGCAGCCTATGGCGAATTAAAGTTCCGTGTCATTCTTGAAGATGGCTGTTGTATTCATGCACGCTCTCTTGTGCGCGTGCAAGAAATATTTGAATCCATAAACCTCATTCGCCAAGTGTGTTCACACGTGCCCGACGGCGCTTTGAGTGTCCCCGTGCGAGAAATTCCCACGTCTGAAGCTTGTGTCCGCAGTGAGGCGCCTCGTGGTGAAGTAGTCTACTATATCCGCACCAACAGCACCGACAGACCCGATCGCCTCAAATGGCGTGTGCCCTCATATATGAATTGGGAGGCCTTAGGTGTCATGCTTAAAGATTGCCAAGTAGCAGACGTTGCGCTGGTGACAAACAGCATTGACCCTTGTGTCTCATGTACGGAGCGATGAGCGACTCTATGGAAGCAAAGGAGAAGCAAAGCAATAATACGCTTTTCGTGCATAGCACGGAGTCAGGCCAAAAGCTTTTACAGTTTCTTGTGCGCCGCCTTGGTTTATCGACGTCAATATTGCATAAATGGATACGGACAGGACAAATACGCGTGCAAGGCGGTCGCAGCGACGCCTTTCGGCGTTTGCAGGAGGGAGAAGCTGTGCGCCTGCCGCCATTTGCGCTAAGTATGGCGCACTCAGCTTCAATACTGTCTACAGGCATGCACTGTGAGAACATCGACAGCAGCACGTCCGCAACAGAGCTTGAAGCACTCCCGCCTCCCATATACAAGGACGCCCATCTTCTTGTTTTTAACAAACCCGCAGGATTGCCAGTACACACAGGCACAGGTCATAGTGACAGCCTTGCCACACGCCTTGAACACGAATATGCAACAGATATTTTTCGACCTACTCCCATACATCGCCTTGATAAGGACACGTCCGGTATTATCCTCGTAGCACGCTCTTACACTATGTTGCGGACTGTACAAGATATCTTAAAAACGCGTACCCTAACAAAGGAATATCTTGCATGGGTACACGGTCTATGGCCTCACGAAGGCGTAGAAACTGAACTACAACACTTCATTCAGAAAAAATATCACGGGGACGATGAGCGCGTGCGCGTCTTAAGCGCGGACGAGGGAAAGCACGCAACATGTACAGTGTCCTGCCTGCGTCGCTATACAGCACAAGAACGTGGAATTTCCGGCGGCATAAGCCTCATGCGTGTACGCCTTATCAGCGGACGCACGCATCAAATTCGGGTGCAACTTGGCTCAGAAGGTTTTCCCGTAGTAGGAGATATAAAATACGGGGCGCCCTTCTTAAACAATGAAAACCCCCTATGTCTACACGCTTTTCGCGTCACCCTGCCAAAAGAAGCAAGCATTCAAAGCTTACAGTTACAAGAACACTCTTTCAGTGCCTTGCCCCCGTGGTCAGGTCGTCTCGCCGTAGGAGATGTTTTAACAGACCTCTAAGGAAACGCTGATTGAATGCCTTTTTGCCCTTTAACTGCGTCAAGCTCATCTCGCGAAGCACTTATATATGTCTAATATACCACGTGCTTCTCGAAATTCGCTTTCCTTGTTAAAGAACAAA
>CAYJHT010000206.1:0-4842 GCA_964369615.1 uncultured Desulfovibrionaceae bacterium | reverse complement strand
ATGTTTAGCGGATGTCAAGGCCATGGAAGACTCCGGGGCAAATTAGAATGACGTGACTACCAAGGGCATATGAATGCATTGGCACTTGCATTCAAGGATAAAAGGGCATAGAGTGTTTAAAAAAACAAGAGGAGTACTTTTATGTCTGTGCATCCCCATGCAGGCGCATTACCTTTGCCGGAAATGCTTGTGCATTTACCGTCCCTTATGTCGTCGTATTATACCGAATCCCCTACCCCTTCTTTGCCGCAACAACGTATTTCCTTTGGCACATCAGGGCATAGGGGCACATCATTAAAGCGCAGTTTTAATGAAGCACATATTTATGCTGTGACGCAAGCTGTGTGCGATGTCCGCAAGAAAAATGGTATACAAGGCCCCCTTTTTATAGGGATGGATACGCACGCGCTTTCAGAGGCCGCCTATCGTTCCGCTTTGGAAGTACTCGTTGCCAATGCTGTGCAAGTGCGTGTGGCACGTGGTGGGGGCTTTACGCCAACGCCTGTCATTTCTCACGCGATTTTATCTTGGAATCGCAATAATGACTGCAGTCAAGCAGACGGTATTGTTATTACTCCTTCTCACAATCCCCCGCACGACGGCGGTTTTAAATATAATCCACCACACGCAGGACCAGCTGAAAGTGCTGTGACAAAGGCTATTGAAGATCGCGCTAACGAATTATTGGAAAACAACAATCGAGAAGTGCGTCGTATGCCCTTGGAGCGTGCCTTGCGCTCTGCAGGTTTGCAAGAAATAGACATGCAGCGTGCCTATGTGGAAGACCTCACCAATGTTTTGGATATGGAGGCCATAGCGACATCCGGAGTAAGGCTCGGCGTACACCCTTTAGGTGGAGCAAGTCTTTCGTATTGGGAACCTATAGCTGAGCACTATAAATTAAACTTGACCATGGTCAATAAGGAATGTGATCCCTCGTTCCGCTTTGTTCCGTGTGATCGGGACGGGAAAATCCGCATGGATTGTTCCTCAGCGTATGCCATGAGCGCACTTTTACGCGAGCGAGAAGGCTATGACCTTGCTTTCGGCTGTGATCCCGATGCTGACAGACACGGTATCGTCACAGCGCGTGGCCTTATGAATCCGAACCATTATCTCGCTGCCGCCGCGTCTCATTTATGTAATTCACGTTCTGATTGGTCCCACAGCATGGGCATAGGCAAAACCTTAGTGACCTCTTCCATGCTTGACCGCGTCGGTCTTTCCTTGCATCGTAAGGTAGTAGAAGTTCCTGTGGGTTTCAAGTGGTTTGTCCCGTATTTGCATGATGGAACCGTAGGTTTTGCTTGTGAGGAGAGTGCTGGTGCGTCCTTCCTGCGCTTTGATGGAACGCCGTGGAGTACAGATAAAGACGGACTACTTTTATGCCTTCTTGCCGCAGAAATGACGGCTAAGGGCAATGCACCAGACGTTTTATATGGGCAGTTGGTACAAGAATTTGGTGAAGCATTCTATGAGCGCATCGATTTTCCTGCTAACGAGCAAATCCGCTCTACTCTTCTCGCACTTACTCCAGAGCAGGTGAGTATCACAGAATCAGGCGGTGAGGCGATTGAGCATGTACTTACACGGGCGCCGGGCAATGATGCCTCTATCGGTGGTGTAAAGGTGAGCACAAAAAATGGGTGGTTTGCTATTCGTCCGTCTGGAACAGAAGATATTTGTAAAGTGTATGCGGAAAGTTTTGTAAGCAAGGAGCACTTGCAACAATTACAAAATGATGCGGGCGCACTTTTGAAAATGCTTGTGCACTAATCCTTTTATTTCAAAGGTTTTTTAAAATATATTGGGGGGAATTTTTTGTGAAAGAAAAATTTCCCCCAAATCCTTTTCAAATTTTTTCCATAAACAATACAACATCTATTTCCATAAATCTTTATTCACAGGAAAGCCCCGTATGTCATTACAAAAAAAACTTGGTATCGAAAATGCGCTTTTTCTCATAGACGGCTCGGCCTTTATTTTTCGGGGCTTTTACGCCAACCGTCAATTACAACGATCTGACGGCTTCCCTACCAACGCCCTCTATAGCATAGCGCGCCTTTTGTTACGCCTCTTGCGCGAAGAAAAACCTTCGCAGTGTGTCTTTTTTATGGATGGGCGCGGTACAAATTTTCGTCACGAACTCTTTCCACTGTATAAAGCTAATCGGGACGCAACGCCTGAAGAGCTTGTAAAACAATTTGACCCCATTAAACGCTTGGTGCGCCATTTGGGTATCACTGTCGAAGTGTCAGAAGGGTGCGAAGCAGACGATTGTATCGCCTCGCTCACAAAACATTATAGTGCATCGCGTCCTGTTGTCATTGTTGGTGCAGACAAGGATTTACGCCAATGCCTTGGTGAAAATATTTGGCTGTGGGACCCCGCAGGCAAGCAAGAAAAACTTATATCTGCGGAAAATTTCACTTATGAAACGGGCTTGCTCCCGCATCAATGGCCAGATGTACAAGCCATCATTGGTGACAGCAGCGACAACATTCCGGGCATCCCGGGCATAGGTCCAAAAACAGCACAAAAAATCTTTGCCGACTTTGCCTCTCTTGAAGAAATCCGCGACGGCATCCATCGCCTTCCTCCAAAGATGCAGCAAAAAGTCACGCCTCATGTAGACGATATGTTTTTGTATCGTCAACTCACAACCCTGCGCACAGACTTTTGTACACACATTAAAGAAGACGATTTGCGCATCAAAGCTCTTGTAGCTCATGATATAGCTACATTTTTGCAAGAATTTGAGTTGACATCCTTACAACGTGAAGTGGAAAGTATGATACGCGCAGGCCTCCTCTCTCATTCCGGCGGCATCTTGCCGCCCGAACAAGAACACAGACGCAAACAAGCTCAAACACAAAGCCGCCCCTCACTTTTTGATATAGCACCCGCACCACAAAGCACAAACTCGCTCCCACCGCCAAAAAAATGTGCCGTAGCAGCGCTTCCCTCATGTCAAAATGCCACTGTTGCCGTCATTATGGCACCCAATTATATAGGTATGCGCCACGAATCCGGCTATATCGTCGCCATCCATATGCCCCATGAAGAACACATAAAAGAAGATGAATGGCATATTGCTCACGACGAAAGCCTCGCGCTTCTTACATGGATTGCCAGCGCACAAAGCATTGTAACACCGGACGTCAAAGGACTCCTCCACCAGCACACAGCGTGGAGCACACTACGCCCCGCACATTTCTTTGACCTCGGCCTTGCAACCTACTTACTCAGCCCCGAAGAACGCGACTATGGCTGGGCACGTTTATTCAGTCAAAAACGTGTCGCACTTGGCCTGCCCTCGTGCGCACCTGCTGTACTCGCACTGCATATGGGGCAAGCACTACGGCTCAAACTCGAAGAAGGTGCCCTATGGCATCTTTATACAACTTTAGAAGTGCCGCTTATTTTCGTGCTGGCACATATGGAACACGCAGGGATTGCCATCGATCCCACAGCCTTTACGGATTTTTTGCACGACGTTCAAAACGAACTCGACACGCTCACGCAAAATATTTATGATGCCGCCGGAACAAGCTTTAATATTCGTTCTGCGCAACAACTAGGGCATGTGCTCTTCTCCACATTAAACCTTCCAAGCGCCGGCAAAACAAAGGGGGGTCAACTATCCACCTCTCAAGAGCGCCTCGAAAAATTGGCAGGACAACACCCTGTCGTGGACGCAGTCCTTGCCTTCCGTAAATTGGAAAAACTCCGCTCTACCTACCTAGAGCCCTTACCAAAACTCACCGACGCCCAAGGACGTATCCACAGTCAATTCAATCAATGGGCAACAGCCACAGGTCGCCTATCCTCCAGCAATCCGAACTTGCAAAATATTCCTGTACGCGGCGCCCTTGGCAGTCGCATGCGTACCTGCTTTGTGCCCAAACAAGGGCATGTACTCGTTTCCGCAGACTATTCGCAAGTAGAATTGCGCGTTCTTGCGCACATGTCGCAAGACCCCGTACTCTTAACAGCCTTTCGCCAAGAACGCGACATTCACGCAAGCACTGCCGCCATTATTTATGGATTAGCACAAGAAGACGTCACTCAAGACCAGCGACGCAATGCAAAAACAGTCAATTTCGGCCTCATCTATGGCATGGGCGCGCAAAAACTCGCACGAGAGCTTGGCATCACGACCGCGGAAGCGACAGCATTCATCGAAAATTATTTCCGCCACCTCACAGAGCTTAAACGCTTTTATGAAGGTATCGAAGAACATGCCAAAACGCACGCTTCCGTAACAACCATGGCAGGGCGCCGTCGTCTTCTGCCCGATATCCACTCCAATAACGGACAAACCTATGCCCTTGCCAAACGTCAAGCTATAAATACTGTCATCCAAGGTTCCGCCGCGGATATTATTAAAAAGGCTATGCTACACGTAGCGCATGATGACATATTGCACAGCATCAATGCAACACTCACCCTACAAGTACACGACGAACTTGTCCTCGAAGTACCCGAAGCACATGCCCAAAAAGCAGGCGAACGCGTAGCCCACATCATGTCAAGCATACACTTTGAAGAAAAACTTTCCGTGCCCCTCGTCGTTGACTGGTCATTCGGCAAAAATTGGGGAGAAGCACATTAGGCGCATGTTTTTTAAAATTTTATTTTTGTTTTTTCTGAAAATCTCGTGGGGGGAAACTTTTTTTTGGGAAAAAAAAGTTCCCCCCCCCACAAGGCTTTCATAAAAAACGCTTTATTTAGAAACAGCCCCTAGGTAGTTGGCGCTTTTTAATGAAAAAAAGCCACGTGCTTTTCTAGGGGCTGTTTCTAAATAAATTCTTATGAGTTTTGCTCGTTGTTTTGAAGAAG
>CAYJHT010000205.1:0-4842 GCA_964369615.1 uncultured Desulfovibrionaceae bacterium | reverse complement strand
CCCCCACAAGGCTTTCATAAAAACAAAATATGTTTATTTAGAAACAGCACCTAGGCTTCTTGTGTGTTGCTTTGCCCTTTCATGTTTATTTGTCCTTGTAAAATGCCGCCTTCTTCCATGATGAGTGCTTGTGTGTTGACCGTGCCTTCGATGACGCCGCCACGGTGGACGACAACGCGTTTTTTTGCGAAGACGTCGCCTGTGAAGCGGCCTGTGAGGAGCAATTCACCTACGTGAATTTCGCCGCTTATGACGGCGTCCTTGCCTACGATGAGTGAGCCTTCGCTGGTGATTTGTCCGGTGTAGGTGCCGTCGATGCGTACGGCGCCTTGAAAGTGCAGTTTACCTTCATAGATGGTGCCTGCGCCTAAAAAAGCATTGATTTCGTCTTTGCCCACGTTGTCCGTCCTTCTTTTCAAATGATTAACTTTTAAACATAAATCTGCGCATGGAGACATTGAGCACAACTCCGAGGAGCGCGCAATTCACAAGCATGGAACTGCCCCCGTAGCTCATAAAGGGAAGTGGTATGCCAACTACGGGCATAAGCCCGATGACCATTCCGATATTGATGACAATTTGCCAGAAAAAATAAAAAAATACCCCTGCTGCCAGCGTACTGCCAAATCGATCCTTTGCCTTAATCACAGTGCTGAATATAGACAATAAAAAGAGACAATACAAGGTTATTAAGGCCACACATCCTACAAAACCCCATTCTTCGCCGAAGACAGCTATGGCGAAGTCTGAGTGTTTTTCCGGTACGAAGCGCAATTGACTTTGTGTACCTTCAAAAAAGCCTTTGCCCCACATCTTGCCGGAACCAATGGCAATTTGTGACTGGATGATGTGATAACCTGAGCCGCGTGGGTCGTTGCTTGGGTCGAGGAAGGTCAGGACTCTTTGGCGTTGGTAGTCTTGCATGCCGACGAACCACATAAAGGCGGCGATGAGAGGGATAATGATGATGGCGGCCTTGATGATTTTTGTTTTGACGCCGTGAAAAAGAATCATTCCGCCGAGAAGCAAGAGTACGTTAAGTGTTGTGCCAAGGTCTGGTTGTGTGATGATGAAGGCGCCGGGCACAAGTCCCACTAAGAGCACTTTAAAAAAGTCGAACCAATCGAGGGGGTCACCATTGTTTGAGAGGACGCGCGCGCCTAGGATGAGGACACTGAGCTTTGCAAGTTCGCTTGGTTGGATGCTCATAAAGCCTAAGGAAAGCCAGCGTTGGGCGCCGTAGACTGTTTTGCCAATCAATGGCACGAGGAGCAAGAGGATGAGAGTTGCAAAAAATAAGGGCCATGCAAGGTTGCGTAATTGGCGGTAGTCAAAGGTCATGCTGATAAGCATGACTGAAAAGCCAATCCCGCCCCACAAAAGTTGGCGTTGATAGAAGGAGGAAACAGAAACTCCGTCTTCAAAGCGGATGCCACTGGCAGAGTAAAGATTGCCCACACCCACCACGAAGAGCGCCACAAAGCAGGCCAGAAGCTCCCAATTTATATAGGCAAAAAGGCGACGATCAAGAAGGAGCATCTTCTTCTTCCATAATTTCTTCGCCAAAGAGGGCGTCATATACTTTTTTTGCCACAGGCCCTGCGGCTGTACTGCCGCCGCCGCCGTGCTCTACCATGACAATCACGACGTATCGCTTCGCATCCTTGGCGCCCCATGTGGCAATCCATGCATGGTCGCGTTGTTTGTAGGGAAGCTCATCATTTTTTATGACTTGCTCATTGCGCATGCGCAATTTCACCACTTGTGCAGTGCCCGTCTTGCCGCCCATGTCGGCGTCCTCGCGGCGAATGATTTTTGCTGTGCCGTCAAAGGCGGTCTCACGCATACTTTCTACAATAAAATCACGCACGGGAGCGTTGGCAGGTATTTGACCCATGATTTCGCGCGGCGCTGAAGTCAGCAATTGCGGGCGGAGAAGGTCGCCGCCATTAAGCAAAGCAGAAACATAGGTGGCCATTTGTAATGGCGTCACCAGCGTAAAGCCTTGACCTATTGAAATATTAAGCGTTTCCCCGCGCATCCAGCCCTCGCCAAAGCGAGAGCGCTTCCAATCGCGCGTAGGCACAAGCCCATCCTTTTCGTGAGGCAAAAGGATGCCTGTCTCCTCGCCAAAACCGCTTGCATAGGCATAGGCAGCAATTTTATCGATGCCAATTTGCTCGCCATAGTGGTAAAAATACACATCGCACGACTGCTTCAATGCCTCGTTCATGTCCATATTACCATGCCCCCAGCGTTTCCAACAGCGGAAAGTTTGGTTGCCAAGCTTCACCTGCCCCGTGCACATGACGCGTTCCTTGGGGTTGACACCTTCATGCAAGAACAATCCCGCCATCATGAGCTTCCACACAGAACCCGGCGGGTACATACTCTGTATAACACGGTTTTGAAGAGGTGCGCGTTCATTATCACGCAAAGCATTCCACTCTTTATGCGAGATGCCATCTGTAAACAAATTATTATCATAGGCCGGCGCCGTCACCAAGGCCACAAGACGTCCCGTGTCCGGCTCCATAACTACAACACTGCCCGTTTGCCCTTCAAGAGCGTTCCACGCAGCTACCTGAATGGACGTATCAAGCGTGAGTTGAATGGGCATACCTCCGCGCGATTCTTTTACAAGCTGCTTGCTCAAAGAACGCCCGATAACATCGACCTCTAACTGGTACAGCCCCTTTTTTCCGCGTAAATCTTGCTCAAGCACAAACTCCAAGCCCTGCTTGCCAATGAGATCACCCATACTTAAGGTGTCGTCCTTATCCATCTCTTTTGTATTGACTTCAGAGACATAGCCAAGAATATGCGCGTAAAGCTCTCCCTTTGGATAGGTGCGCTGCGAGCGCGTCACAATCTCAAGACCCGGCCAGTGAATCAATTGCGCCTCAATTTGCGCAACAAGACTTATATCAAGGTTCGTCGCAAGGAGAATAGGTTCAAAAGATTGCGCCTTGCGCCGATCCTTCATGTATTTGGCAACAAGCTCTTCCTGATTGATACCCGTCCATGCGCTTACCTGTGCCAAGGTCGCCGGAATATCCGTGCAATCTTCACGCACGATAGTAAGGCCATAGGTGAGCACATTGTCTGCAAGCACAATTCCGCTCGCATCGCTTATAAGACCGCGAGGTGCAAAAATACTCTCCTCGCGCAAACGATTTTGCTGCGCCTGCTCAGAAAATGCCTCCCCCTTATGAATTTGTAAATACCAAAAACGTACTACAAAAACAAAGAAGAGTAAGGCCACAAGAAACTGAAGCAAAAGAGCACCCGCACGAGGCGGATGATATTCCTCCTTTTCTACAGAAATCTTCAGCCAATCACGTACTTTGTTCGGCTTTTTTTCATTAAAATCATGTGTTGTCTGCATGATGCGTCCAGCGACGTGTCCAATGCGCTAAAAGCCACGCCAAGGGTATAAAGACAGCCTGTATGACGCTGTCCCGACTGAGTTGTTCTAAATCCACTTGTAAATCCTGCAAAGGCGCCAACATATATACTAAGATGAAATTCGCTACACCAAGACAAGAAGAAATTAAAAAAACAAAAAGAATATTCTGCACTTCAAATAACCAACGCCCCACAAGCACAAGAATAATCACGGCAAAATACCACAATACCATCCCCCCAAACTCGCGCGAACCCATCCCCTCCTGAAGCAGTACCAACAAAGGAAAAAGCCACAGCAAATCCTTGTAACGACGCTCTTGCAATGTCAATATAAGTCCAATCAACAATGCGTCCACCGCAGGAAAGTACACCTGAGAAAAAATTGCAAGCGGAATGAAACAAAACCACCAAATAACAAGGCGTGAGTCCATCCTCATTCTCCCAGATCCGCCGCGCGGCCTTCCATTATATAATGTTGCTCACGCGTAGGCGGGCCAATAAAATCCGGTAAGGGCAAGTCAGGCAAGGGTTCAAGTCCCGTAGGCTCCAAAAGAAGTACCTCTTCAAGATGACCCAAATCCACCAAGGGCATAGCCTCAACCGTTTGAAATTCTGAATAATTATTCATATAAACATCGGTCACAACAGCAACCGGCAAACCTTTCGGATACACACCATCCAAGCCAGAGGTGACAATAAGTTCTCCCTCCTCAATGACAGCATGTCGACTTACAAAACGCAGCTCCAAAGCACGCCGTCCTCCACGTCCTGTAAGGATGCCAGACGTGCGCGAATCTTGACTTAAAACCGCAATCCGGCTCCCCGGATCCGTCAAAAGTAAGGCAGTAGACGTGTGCGCTGAAGCACGCAAAATACGTCCAAGTAAGCCAATATTTGTCATAATAGGTGTGCCCGGTGTCGCACCTGTCGCATAGCCACGGCTCAAAATAACCGTCTCCAAAACAGAATTAGGCCCCATACGACCTGCAAGGACACGCGCACCCGTCGGACGCCAGCTCCTGTCGGACGGCAAAGAAAGTAAAGCACGTAAACGCCTTAACTCCGCCCTATGCTCTCCCGCGGCCATAAGTTGCGCCTGCATAGAAAGGATATCAGCCTTTAAACGCTCATTTTCCTCATGCACACCTACCAAATTCACATAATGTTCCCAAAAACTCACCACCTCACCACGAATAGCAAGGATAGGCTTAAGCAATCCACCCACAAACTCAAGACCCACATGAGTGGCAACTTTGTCCAAAACACCAGTGCGCTGGTTCCATGTATACATGCCCAAGTAAAGAAAGAGCAATACCACAGAAAGTACAATAAATCGTCGTGAATTCATGTCATTTATTTTAGTTTATTTTTATTTTTTATTTTTTTTTATTTTTCTTGGGGGAAAACTTTTTTTGGGAAAAAAAAGTTTTCCCC